>JAJFFA010000749.1 GCA_021776885.1 Planctomycetota bacterium | reverse complement strand
CTGCTCGAGCGCCTTGCGGCGCGTGAAGAGGTCCGGAATGCGACCGATGCGCACCTCGACCTCTTCGGGCGGGGCCAGGGCACGGACCACTCGCTCGACCAGCTGGCGGCCGTGGACACGCTCGATCTCGCCCTCGAAGCGGCCGACCCGCGAGTAGGCCAGGAGGTCGTCGAGCAGTGCCTCCATGCGCAGCACGCGCTGCAGCATGAGCTCGAGGTGGCGAGCCGTCTTCTCGGGCACGACGTCACGCGCATCCTCGTAGACCCACTTGGCCAGGTGGTCGATGGCGCGCAGGGGCGCCTTGAGGTCGTGGGAGGCGACGTAGGCGAAGCGGTCCAGCTCTTCGCTGGTCTGGGCCAGGTTGGCGGCGTACTCGGCCAGTTGCTCGCGAGTGCGCAGGGTCTCGGTGACGTCGATGCAGACACCGCAGAAGCGCTCCGGGCGTCCGTCTGCGGCGCGAAACACCGTGCCGCGGGACGGGATGTGGCGCGCCGAACCGTCCTTCCAGGTGACCCGATACTCGAGGTCGTAGGGATCGTCGAACTCGAGTGCGCGCTCGACGGCGTGGCCCACGGCACTCCGGTCCTCCGGGTGGATCGTGTCCATGAAGTCGTCGTAGGTACGCACGGACTCCGCCGACTTGACGTCGTACAGGCGCTCCATCGTGCGGTCCCAGGCCAGGGCCCCGTCGTGCAGGTTCCAGGTCCAGACGCCGATGGCGGCGTCGCGCAGCAGGAGGTCTGTCAGCTCCTTGGAGGCGCTGGCCTGGCGCTCGAGGCGTCCGCGCTCGAGGACCTCCTCGCGCAGGCTGCGGTTGAGGTGTCCCAGGTCATGCGTGTTGGCGTCGACCTCGCAGAAGTACGCGAAGGTGCTCGAGATGCCTCCCACCAGGAGCAGCGCATAGCTGCTCAGCTTGCCTGCGTGGGCCATGAAGTACAGCCCGTCGAAGACGCCCGCCGAGTAGGACACGATGACCTGGGTCACGATGCCGACGACCAAAGCGCTGACCAGCCAAAACTCGAAGGGGTCATGGCGCCAGACGCGGCGCCGCAGACACAGGGCCAGGGCCACGCCGAAGAGCACGGCGGGTACGAGCTCCTGTGGGCGGGTGAGGCCGCGCAGCCCGAGCTGCCAGTCCGGGAGCGGAATAAAGGAGAAGGCTGTGAGGGTCAGGAGCGTGAACAGGCCGACCCAGGCGTAGACCTTGCTCTCGTCGATGGGCTTCTTCTCCGCGCCCTCGTCGGCTCGGCTGACGGCCCAGCAGCGCACCAGCAGGGTGCCCGCGAAGAGCGTGCGCGAGGCCATCCAGCTCCAGGCGGTCAGGGTCGGGGGCGCCGAGGGCAGGATGTAGGCGGCGGACGCGCTGGTGACGACGGCGTGGTACGCATCACACATGGCGGTGCCGATCAGGCCGGCACCGATGAAGAGCTGGGCGTTGCTGCGCCGCGCACGGAAGCGGGTCAGGACCAGGATGCCGGCGATGGCGGCGACCGTGGTCGAGAGGGCCTCGAGCAGGGTGTGGGTCGCGTGGTCCCCGCGCCAGCGCGCGAGTCCAGGCCAGGCGCTCGCCACGACCAGGACCAGGGCGAAGAGTGCGATCGGGATGAACGACGCGTTGCGTCGGGCCGGTGTGTCGAGCTTGCGCACGGCACCGCCGGGTTCGAGGATCGCCTCGCCCGGGAGGCTCGGCTGGGGCGTTTGCCTGGGCGCCTTGGAGGGAGCCGGGGCGGGGGAGGGGGAGAGGGTGGGGAACCCGGGCGCGTGGTCGGCAACCGTGGGGGATCCGCCACCGCTCTCATGCAGCGGGGCTCGTGCCATCCCACATGTATCGGTCCCCGTTCTAGTGATCTGGAGCCCGCCTGAGTTCTCGAAAGCGGGTCTCGGTCAGAGCTCAGGCGGGGCTTCCAGGGGCTCTCCGAGGCGTTCAGCGAGGGAAGAGAGCTGCTCCGTCAGCCACGCGACACGCCCCTCGAGAGCGGTCACCCGTCCCTCTTCGGAGGAAACCTGCGGTGGGCTGGAGGGGGTCTGTCGCTGGGCCTGGGGCGGGGCCGCGGGGCTCGGCTCCGGCCCGCTCTCCTCGATGTGAATCGTGGGAGCCAAGGTCTGGCCGAAGCGCTCCGCCCGGGACCCCGAACCGGGGGGCAGCCGGCGCACGTGTCCCACCTCGATCAGCCGGCCCAGGATCGTGCCCAGCTCATCGAGGCTGGCGATCGAGCGCATCCGACCCGCGCGCTGGCGCAGCTCACCCTTGGCCTGGGGGCCGCGCATCAACAGCTCGGCCACCACCGCCAGGTCCTGTTCCTGGACCTTCAGCACCTCGCGCCCGTTGTGGCGCCACTTCTCGACGCGGCTGCCCGCGGGGCTGCTGGAGCCCGCGAGGTGCTTCATCAAGAGGCCCTGGAGCGCGACGACCACCTCGGCCTCGGAGAAGTCCACGACCGGGGAGCGGTTGCTCTTCTGGTTGCAGCCGTTCGCGATCGCATTCAGGGTCAGGGGGTACTGGTCCGGGGTGGTGAAGGCCTTCTCGATCAGCACGCCCAGCACCCGCGCCTCGTGCGCATTCAGCTCGACACTCATGCCGCCATCCTAGCGGCCTCCGTTAATCGGCGATGGATGTCGTTTTTGGGAGAATGGCCGACCGCTCGCGTCACTTCGGTCCGACGGACTTCGTATGCTCCCCAACGATCCCAGGCCGCTTGGGGCCGAGGCAGGGGATCACGGCGGGCGTGCGCTCGTCGGACCCACCCCGTCCTGGGGCAGGTCGCTCCTACTCATCCCTGGCCCCACTCGGAGATCTCCTCGACATGCGTAAGAACACCCGCTCGGCCGGCCTGGTCGGAGTCAACATCGTGGCCCTGGCGGTTGGCGGCATGCTCATCGGGACGACGGTCGGATGTAAGTCCGGCGATGCCCACGAGCACGACGCTGCCGCTGACAAGCACGCCTGCAAGGGCATGAACGCCTGCAAGGGCCAGGGCGGCTGCGCCACCGGCGACGGCGGCTGCGCCGGCAAGAACTCGTGCGCTGGGCTTGGTGGCTGCGCCACCGCCGCAGCCCACGCCTGCAAGGGCATGAACGGCTGCAAGGCCCAGGGCGGCTGCTCGACCGGCGACAACGGCTGCAAGGGCAAGAACTCCTGTAAAGGTCACGGCGGCTGCGCCGTCGGCGAGCACTAGTCGGCCCAAGGGGGGCGATCCGGGTGCCGCTCTCGTGCGGCGGGTCGTCCCCTCTCCCTTGCCCGGCCCAAGCCCGGGCTAGCCCCCCCTTCCGGACGATGGCTGACTCGGCCCCCCGACAGAATCGCTTCCAGCTGCCCGACCTGGGGCTGGGGCTCGGGCTGCGCAGCACGCACTACCCACACATCCTCGAGCACAAGCCCGAGGTGGGCTGGTTCGAGATCGTCTCCGAGAACTTCATGAACAGCGGGGGCCGGCCGATGCAGATCCTGGATCGCATCGCCGAGTGCTACCCGATCGTCATGCACGGAGTCTCGCTGTCCATCGGCAGCAGCGACCCCATCGATCACACCTACCTGCGTCAGCTGGGCGAGCTGGCCGAGCGCGTCGGCGCCGTGTGGCTGGGGGACCATGTCTGCTGGACCGGGGTCGCCGGCCACAACGTCCACGACCTCCTGCCTGTGCCGTACAACGAGGCCTCCTTGGCGCACATGGTGGCGCGGGTCAAAGAGGTGCAGGACGTCTTGCAGCGCCCGCTGGTGCTCGAGAACCCCTCGACCTACCTGGCCTTCCGCGAGTCGACCATGCCCGAGGAGGTCTTCCTCGCGCGCCTGGCCGAGGACGCAGACTGCGCGCTCCTGCTCGACGTCAACAACATCTACGTCAGCGCGCGCAACCACGGCCTACAAGCGCTCGACTACCTCGACCCCCTGCCCTACGACCGCGTGGTCCAGATCCACCTGGCCGGGCACACCGACAAGGGCACGCACTGCATCGACACCCACGAGGGACAGGTCGTCGATCCCGTCTGGGAGATCTACGCCGAGGTCGTGCGCCGCGCCGGCTCGCGCGCCACGATGCTCGAGTGGGACCAGAACATCCCCGGCTTCGACGAGGTCTGGGCCGAGGCGCAGAAGGCCGAGCGCTTCCGCGAGCGCGCCCTGGCGGAGGTGCGCGCGCGTGGCTGACCCGAGCGCTCCGATCGAGGCCCTGCAGAACTGGATGCAGGCCGTCGTCGTGCACCCTGGCGGTGTGCGCGCGGGCGAGAGCGCGGCTCGCACGCACCTCGACGTGTCCCTCGAGGACGTCGTCCTGCCCACGGGGCAGCTCGACGCGGAGGGGCACATGGCGGTCTACGCGGAGGCCTACTTCCTGCGCCTGATCGAGATCCTCGAGACCGACTTTCCCGCCCTGCGCGCGGCCCTGGGCGCCCCCGCCTTCGAGGGGCTGTGCCGCGCCTACGTCGTGCGTCACCCGTCGCGCCACTACAGCCTCAACGTGTTCGGCGCCAAGCTGCCGGAGTTCATGCGCAGCGAGGCCGAGGGCCTGCACCCGCGCGGCTTCCTGGTCGAGCTGGCCGAGCTCGAGCGCGTGCTCGAGGAGACCTTCGACGCCGAGGAGGTGGCACGGCTCGACACCGATGCCCTGCTCGCCGTGCCCGGCGACGACTGGCCCGCGGCGCGCCTCGTGCCCCGTCCGACCCTGCGCCTGTGCGCCTTCGAGCATCCCATCGACGTCTGGTACACCGCCTTCCGTGAGGACGACGTGCGCGGCTTCCCCGCGCCCGAGCCCTCCTGGCTGGCCGTGCACCGCCGCGACTTCCGGCTCTGGCGCCACCGCCTGTCCCGCGAGCAGCACGCGCTGCTGCAGGCGATCCTCGCCGCTCAGCCCCTGGGCCAGGCGCTGGAGACCTGCGCCGCCCTGCCCGATGTCGACCCGGCCGCCCTGGTGGCCTCCGTCGGCGGCTGGTTCCAGGAGTGGACGGCCGAGGGCTTCTTCGAGCGCGTCGAGCTCTGATGGAGCTGTGCTTCGTCGCGCCCGAGATCCCGCACAACACGGGTTGCGCGGCGCGCCTCTCGGCCGCCCTCGGCGTTCCCCTGCACCTGGTCGAGCCCCTGGGCTTCTCCCTCGAGGATCGCTACCTCAAGCGTGCGGGGCTCGACTACTGGCCGCTGGTCGACCTGGTGCTCCACGCTTCCCTGGAGCGGCTCGTGGCGGATATCGATGCGGCG
>JAJFFA010000748.1 GCA_021776885.1 Planctomycetota bacterium | reverse complement strand
AACGCGTTGCCGCCAGCCAGGGAGCCACCCATGCAGAGGATGGCGAAGAGCACGGCCAGGACCATGCCGACCGGGCCGAGGCCCTTCTCCTTGAGCCCTTTCGACAGGTAGAACATGGCCCCGCCCATGACGTGCCCGTCGGGGCGCACCTGGCGGTACATCTGCCCCAGGGTGCACTCGCTGAACTTCGAGGCCATGCCCAGGACCCCGGCGGTGATCATCCAGAAGGTCGCGCCCGGGCCGCCGATGCTGACCGCGATGGCGACCCCGGCGATGTTGCCCAGGCCGACCGTCGCGGAGAGGGCCGTGGTCAAGGCCTGGAAGTGGCTGACCTCACCCTCGTCGGAGGGATCGTCGTACTTGCCGCGGGTGACCTGGATCGCGTGGAAGAAGGCCCGGAACTGGACGAAGCCCATGCGCAGGGTGAAGAAGACCGCACCCAGCACGAGCCAGATCACCAGGAGCGGCATCTGTACCGGCGAGCCGTCGTCCTTCTTGACCGGCAGGTTGACCAGCTGGAAGAAGCCGAAGGCGTTCTCGACCTCGGCCGTGTCCGGGTCGTCCCCCCCCGAGAGGAAGTAGTTGGCGCGCGCCATCTTGCTGTCGGCGGCGGTGTTGAAGTCGGTCCACCAGCTGCCTTCTTGCCCAGCGCCGTCCTGCACGATCGGGGCCGCGCTGGCCGCTCCGGCGGGCTCCCCGGCCACGGCACGGGCGGGGAAGGCGGCGAGGGCGACGGCGAGGAGGGCGAGCCCGAGGAACAGTCTTTGGGCGCGCAGGAGGGTCCGCATGTGGGCTCCGGGGCAGTGAGAAGGGGGGCAGGGGCGCGGGGATCCTGCCATAGGGCTCCCGAGGCTTGCAATTCGGGGCCCAGGGGTCGCGCTGCCGCGTAGCCCCGGGGAGCGGCCCGGGTAGCTACAATGGAGCCCGACCCCGCTGTTCCCCCGAGGTCCGATCATGAGCCGCCCGAGCACCCGCCCGTCCGCCGCCCCCGGCGCTTCCCCGCGCAGGCTGCTCGCCGCTCTCCCGGCCGCTCTCTTCTGCGGCAGCCTGGGAGCCTGGCCGACCCTCGGCTCGCTCCCCACCGACGAGAGCCGCGCGGCCCAGGCCTCCACCGCGACCGACCCGGACGCCGCGGCGGACGACATGCTCGCGCTGTGCCGCCTGGGCGACCTGGCCCTCGAGGTCGGCGAGTCCCTGGCCGAGCTGCGCGGGCGCGACTTCGACTGCCTGCCCCAGGTGGTCTGCACGGGCTCCGAGGACCTGGCCCGCCGGGCCCGCAGCGCCGGAGAGCGGGCCGCGCAGGACCGCGCCCCCTGGCACGACCCCTGGCGCGAGGTGGCCGCGAAGATGCTGGCCATGATTCCGGCGGATCTCGACCTGGCCCCGCTGCAGAGCGAGCTCTACCGCGAGCAGGCTCCGGCCCACTACGACGTTCACACCAACACGCTGTACGTCCTGGGCGAGCTGGGCGACGGCATGGGGCGTATGGTCCTGGCCGGTGAGCTGGCCCACGTCCTGCACCAGCAGCTCTACGGGCTCGAGCGCCTGCGCCAGGGCCTGCGCGGCCAGGGCGACGCCCAGCTGGCGCTGCAGGCCCTGATCGAGGGGGCGGAGACCGCGCTGACGGTGCTCTGGGTCCAGGAGCACCCGGAGGACATCAACCTCAACGAGCTGGTCGCCCTGCAGAGCGCCCTCTCGACCGGGGTGCTCGAGAGCGCTCCGCCCTACGTCTGGAAGCCCTTCGTGGCCCTCTCGGCCCGGGGCGATACGTTCCTGCGCCGCACGAGCCGCCTGACTCCCCTCGCCGGACCGACCCGGGTCGCCGACATCGAGCAGGCCTTCGATGCACCGCCGCGCTCGACCGAGCAGATCCTGCACCCGGTCAAGTACTGGAAGCGTGACCGTCTCGACGAGCCCTGGAACATCGAGGTGGACGCGGCGCACCTGCCCGCCGGCTGGAGCGTGGCCTTCGAGGACACCCTGGGCGAGCTGTACCTCTCGATCCTGACGGAGCCCTTCGCCGAGCGCCAGGGCATGACGCACTCGGTCTTCGACCTCTCGAAGTTGCCCTACACGAACACCGCCGCGGCGGGCTGGGGTGGCGACCGCGTGCTGATCCTCGAGAACGGCGAGGCCCAGGTCCTGCGCCTCTTCACACGCTGGGACACGCGCCAGGACGCCGAGGAGTTCGAAGCGGCCGTGGCGCTCCTCGAGCCGGAGATGCGTGCCCAGCTGGAGAGCCTGGGACACGACGCTGCCGGGCAGGCGGGGCTCGCGCTCGAGCGCCCCGACCCGCTGCGCGTCCAGCTGACCGTCTGGATCGGCAGCGACCGACACGGGGCCCTGGACGCCGCCGGCCGGCTGCGCTTCAGCGAGTCGCGCTAGAAGGTCTGGTCCCTAGGTTGCCTAGGCCCCCACGAAGTTCACGGTTCGGTCAAGTTTCGGCTTGTCGCAAAGAGAGGCCTGCCGTCCACTGGCTCTGGTAGCGAGCGCCGTCCGCCCACCCCCGCCGCCATCGTCCGTCGGCTCCAAGGGGGCCAGAGAGCCAACGGACGATGGCGACGGGAGCGAGCGGGCGGGCCCGGGTTCTGGTCTGGCGCTGGTTCGCGGGGGCGCGAAGTTTTTGATTTCGGCGCAGGTGTTTCCTGGAGATTGTTCGTTTCTCCAGGCCCCGCACCTGGCTGCTCAACGTGGGCTGGAGGGACTGCGGCCTGATCGAAATCTACGACAGGCCCGCGCGAGCCCGGGTGCGAGCCACACGAGGACCCGGCCCCTGCCCCCCCAGATCCGGAGACAACCGAGCGTCTTGACGGAGGACGAGCGGCGCGCCAGGGCACAGCTGCTCGGCAACGAACGCCGGGGTGGTATGAGGTCGCTCGCTACCGCTAGCCGAACGCCCGGCCCACGCGCTGGGCGCCGCGCGGCAGGCCGCCGGCGACGCGGCCGCTGAACAGGAAGGTGCCCTCGATGCGCCAGCCGGCACGCGGGCCCGGCAGGCCCGCCTCGCGCAGTTGCCAGGGGGAGAGGAAGAGCAGCAGCGGTCGCTCCGGGGCGGCGGCCACCACCAGCTCGACATCCTTCCCGGTGATCGCGTTGCGCAGGCGGCGCACGGTCTTCACGCGCAGGGAGACGTCGGCGCAGCCGCCGGGGTTCTCCTGGCCGCCGAGGGGGGAGACGTAGCCCCGGGCCCCGCGGTCGAGGATCGGCGGCTTGCGCTGGATGCCCGTGTCCGGGCCGACGTAGGAGACGTCGAGGGCGAAGCCGGCGATGCTGATCGCCAGGACGTGGCCGCGGGGCAGCCGCTTGGGGACGCGGCGCGCGTCGTTGAGCCAGGCCGAGAGGCGGTACGAGCCGGGCTGGGGGGCGCGTCCTGCCGGAGGGATCGGCGGGCCCTCGGGCGCCGGGGGCACGGCCCAGCCGACCATCAGGGCGTCGAAGGGCGAGTCCTCGATCAGCTCGAACGACTCGACCGCCACCCGCAGGCGGTGCGGGACGCGGAAGTGCGGCATCAGGGTCCAGAAGTCCTGACCCGTCTCGCGGTCGAAGCGCAGCTCGAGGCCCTCCCCGATGGACAGCCGGCGATGGTTCGCGGGGTCCCCGCGCCAGGGCACGCCCTCACCGTCGCGCTGCACCAGGTCGATCAGCGCGTCCAGGTCCTGGTCCGGCGGGAAGCCGATGCATTCGAGCAGGAACTCCACCGGGCCGAGTTTCTCACGGGACGCCGCCACGAGCGAACGGGGGGCCCCATTTCAGTAGCATCCTGCCATGCAGCCCCGGCTCACGGCCCTCTCCTCAGTCCTGTTCGCCTGCCTCGCCCTCGGCTCGTGCGCGGGCCGCGGTGTGCGCAGCACCCCGCTCCCGAAGGGAGCCCCCGGCCTGGCCCAGGCCCGCACCCACGCCC
>JAJFFA010000747.1 GCA_021776885.1 Planctomycetota bacterium | reverse complement strand
GTCGTCACTTTGGAGAATCAGCTTGGCACACTTTTTGGCATCCCCGACGGTATCGAACTCCATCACCGTCTCGTCATAGCGCTTGTAGAGCTCGTAGTTCGGTCGCACGAAGGCGACCCCGTCGGAATTCGTGCCGGTCTTGATCACCCCGTCGTCCTGCAGGTCGAGAATAAGATCCTGGAACTCGTCCTTGTCGATATCGCCCAGCACCTTGCGCAGCTCGCGCGTGCTCATCTCGATGTGCTCCGTACCGTCGGCCTGACGCAGTATGTGGACCAGCAGCTTGGCCGCCAGGCCGTCGTAGGGCGGCAACTCGTCGATCTGCTTGACGACAGGCTTTGGCTTGGGTTTGGGCTTTGGTGCCGGCTCCTCCTTCACGGCCTCCTGGGCCGGCGCCTCGTCTTCGTCGTCATCGGTGTCGTCGTCGTCGATATCTTCGTCATCATCGTCGTCAGTATCGTCGTCGTCATCGTCATGAACGGCGGCCGAAGCTGCGGCGGCCACCGGCAGATCGGCCGCCAGCCCCGCCTTGATGGCTGCCACCAGGGCCTGGCCCAAGCCCTGAAACGCGGCGACGACCTCTTCCTTCGCCATACCGGCCTTCAAGCCATAGTCCAGGGGTTGGGGATCGCCCGTAAGCCCGCTCGGCAGGCTATCGACCTCGCCAAACCCACTATTGAGTACGGCAATCACGCGCTCGGCACCGAGGGCCCGACGGGCAAAGCCGAACTCCAGCAACACATTGGGATCGGGGCAGCCGATGCCCTCCCCAACCGTGCCAATCGGGGTCACATCGGCAATCACCAGGGCGGCGTCGTCGAGTCCGGCCTCAAACGATTCAAGCCCATCGTCGCCGTCCCGGGCGACCTCCTCGACGCTCAGTTCCTCGCCCGATGCCTTGACCGCCCAGTCGATGGCGCGACGGAGAAAAGCCCTGCTGAGGCGTGGGTCGCGCCCTTCTTGCCATGCATAGAGAATGCTCTGCGACATAGAATTTCACCAAGTCTTACCGTGGATGGACTAATGCGAGAAAGGCTACACGCTTGACCAAGGTCTGAAAAGCGGCAGCGGTGACGCGGCGGAGGCTTCCGGCTGAAGCAGGGCGCCCTGAATCGCAACCGCGGCGGCGCCCTTCGGGTGTGGCTTCCGATTGGTGCCAGCGTCGAGCGACGAGAGCGCGAGATGGCCGACCAGGGACAAGGTGACCAGCAGACCGGCGACGATCAGATCACCGATGGACTTGGCGCGTTCGAAGGTCATTGTTCTGCTCCCCTTTGTTCCGCGCGGCGGTCCGAGAACCTCGGGGTCGCGCAGCCTCAACTCATGACAAAACCCTATCCCGGATTCGGAAAACCCTCTGTGATGGTCCTCACACTTCGACGGACGCCAAACAAGCTTGCCCAAAAACCCCATGCCGGCCCTATAGTAGGGCCTGGCCATGATTTCCGGGGCCCCTGCCCGGTCGCCACCGCTTAGAGGAGAGCATTGCCGTGAACTTGACCATCAAAGCCGGGCCCTTCGCCTTCACGGCTCGTCTCGAAAGCGAGGCGGCGCCACAAACCTGCGCCAAATTTCTCGAACTCTTGCCCTTCGAGAACAAGGTCATCCATTCGCGCTGGAGCGGCGAGGCGGTGTGGATCCCGCTCGGCGCTTTCGACACCGGGCTCGGCTTCGAAAATCACACCTGCCACCCCTCGCGCGGCGACATTCTGCTCTATCCCGGCGGCTATAGCGAAACCGAGATTCTCTTTACCTACGGCAGCGCCTGCTTCGCCAGCAAGATGGGGCAGCTCGCGGGCAACCACTTCCTGACCGTGGTCGAAGGCCAGGAGAACCTGGAGGCGCTCGGCAAGATGGTGCTCTGGGAGGGCGCCCAACCGATCGGCTTTACCCAGGCCGATTGACTGCCGGGAGCGGCCCGCGCCCGACGCTTTCGATGGTCTTGCTGTCGATGGCGAGCAAGGCCTTTTCTTTTTGGAGTTATGTGAGGACCATCACTTAGGCACAGGCCGGCCCGGCCCCACATGGAGTCTAATTGTGGGGCCCTAAAGACGGTTCCCGAAAGCCTGTCGTTTATCGGATCGGGGGAGCAGAAGTATGGGCGAAGGCCTGCAGGACCATTGGAAGGTTCAAGAGGCCGGCTCCGGCGCATCCGACAAGCAGACCAAGGATTTCAAGAAAGATTTCAAGCAACCGATCGACAAGGTCGCGGCCGGTTTGGTGTCCCTGGCGACGATCGCGGCCCAGGCGATCTGCGACGAAATGGACGGCAAGCGGGACAAGGCCTATTCCGCCTATCAGGCCATTCTGAAAAAGATCGACCCGGCCGATCCCAAAAAAATGGAAAAGGACGTCAAGAAGGTCGTCGGCTGGGCCAAGAGCCTGGCGACCGAAGTGGCCGAGAGCGCCAAGAAGATTGTCGAAGCACAGAAACGCTGGCTCGGGAAAGCAGCCGACCTGGCCACGGCGAGCAGCCGTATCGACGAGCTCGACGCCTGGGGCGACGCGGTCGCGGCCGGGTTTCTGGCCACTCTCGGCGCGGTTAGAGACAGCGCAGGTGCGCGTGACTGGCTCGCCGCCCTGGACAAGCTGGAGAGCCTGACCAAGGACCTGGCAAAGCCCTTCGAGGCCTATCTGGCGCAGAAGGCGGCCAAGGAAACCTTCGACGCCGAGC
>JAJFFA010000746.1 GCA_021776885.1 Planctomycetota bacterium | reverse complement strand
ACCGACGACGTCGGGGGCCAGGTCGACCAGGGCGTCGACCGCCTGGGTCGGGGTCCAGCCCTCGACCTTCATGTCGAGCAGGTGCACGTCTCCGTGGCCGCGCTCGCGCACCGAGGCCGCGATCGACATGATCCCCAGGGGATGGACGTGGGTGAACTGGGTGTAGGGGTGGTAGGTCTGGACCAGGGCGATGCGCACCGGGCGCACCGGGTGCGCTGCGGGTGCGTGGGTTCCAGGCTGTGCCTGGACGTCGGTCTCGATGACGGTCATAAGGGGATCGTAAGGGACTGGACCGCTGCCCGCTGCTCCTACATGGTGTAGGAATGGAGCCGCCGACCCAGCGCCCTACCCCGGCTCGCAGCCAGCGGCTACCCGCCCTGGACTGGATGCGCGGGCTCGTGATGGTCCTGATGGCGGTCGACCACGCGTCCGACGTCTTCAACAACGAGATCGTGGCCCAGGACGCCGCGGCCTGGGGCGCGCTGGGCGCGGACCTGACGCCCTACGGCGGACCCTGGCCGTTCATGACGCGCTGGATCACTCACCTGTGCGCGCCGACGTTTCTGTTTCTGGCGGGGACGGCCCTGGCCCTGAGCGTGGAGCGCCGCGTCGCCCGCGGCGCGTCGGCCTGGTCGATCGACCGGCACCTGATCGCCCGCGGCCTGGTCCTGATCCTGCTCGAGCTGTGGATGGCCGTCGGCTTCCAGACCATCGCCCAGCAGGTGCTGTTCGCCATCGGCGGCTCGCTGCTCTGCATGGTGTTCCTGCGCCGCCTGCCGAGCTGGGCGCTCTTGACCCTGGGGCTGGGCTGGATGGTCCTGGGCGAGCGTTGCGTCGAGCTGCTCGGTGTGACGGGGCAGCTGGGCTGGGAGACCGTGCTGATGGTTCCCGGGTTCAAACCACTGACGAGCGAGCCGCGGCTGTGGGGCTTCTTCATGCCCTGGTTCGTGGGGCCCTATCCCCTGCTACCCTGGCTGGCGATCCTGCTGGTCGGCTGGGTCTTCGGGCGCTGGCTGCTGGCGGCGGGGGAGGGGGCGGAGCGCCGCACGGCGCGCCTGCTGCTGTCCTGGGCCGCCGTGGGACTCGCCGTCTTCGTGCTGCAGCGCAGCCTCGACGGCCCGGACGGCTTCTACGGCAACTACTCCCTGGCGCGTACGGACGACACCTGGCTGCGCTGGCTGCAGGTCTCGAAGTACCCGGCCAGCCTGGCCTTCAGCGCCCTCGAGCTGGGGCTCATGGCGCTGCTCCTGGCGGGCTTCTTCCTGTGGCAGGGCCGTGGCGCGCCGCCCGGCCGGCGCCAGGCGCTGCTCGTCTTCGGACAGTGCGCGCTCTTCTTCTACGTCCTGCACATGCACGTCATGTCGGCCTTCGCCTGGGTCGTGTGGGGCAAGCTCTTCGGTCAGCCAGCGCCCTTTGGAGTCGCGGGCGCATGGCTCGGGGCCCTGGGTGTCCTGATCGTGCTCTACCCCGTCTGCCTCTGGTTCCGCGCCCAGCGCGAGGCGAATCCCGGCGGCTGGACGCGCTGGCTGTGACGGGGCTGGTACGCTAGCGCGATGGCGCGCATAGCTTTTCCGGTCACGACCTGCCACGAGTTCGAGGGGATCAAGGTCCTCTCCGCGGTGCTCGAGCAGCGCGGGCACGTGACCGACTGTTTCATCACGTCCGAGGAGAAGGACTTCGAGGGGGCCGTGCTGGCCTTCCAGCCCGACGTCCTCGGGGTCTACACGACCACCGGCCAGGAGGCCTGGGCCCACGACGCGATCCGGCGCTGGAAGCAGGAGCTGCCGCACCTGAAGACGGTCTTCGGCGGCCCCCACGTGTCCCACGACCTGTCCCTGCTCTACGACGAGGACGTGGTCGACGCGACGATCAAGGCCGAGAGCGAGCAGGCCGTGGTCGACCTGATCGAGGCCTGGGAGGCGGGTCGTCCGATCGAGGACCTGCCCAACATCGCCTGCCTGGTCGACGGTGTCCCGCACCAGAACCCGATCCGGCCCGTGATCGGCGACCTCGACAGCCTGCCCTTCCCGAACGTCGACGTCTTCTACAAGTACCCCTTCCTGCGCGACAAGCGCGTGATGCAGGTGCACGCCAGCCGCGGCTGCCAAAACTCGTGCACGTACTGTTCCGTGGGGCTGATGAAGAAGGACTGGATCAGCGGCAAGCGCGGCGAGCGCTTCAACCGCACCAAGTCCGTCGACTACCTGTGCGCCGAGATGAACGACATCCTGGCGCGCTACCCTGCGTTCCGCATGGTCAACTTCGGCGACGCCGCGCTGAACATGGAGAGCGGCTGGGTGCAGGAGCTGGCCGACAAGTGGCCGCGCGAGGTGGGGCTGCCCTTCGCCTGCAACGTCAACATCAACCACCTGGACGAGGACGACATCATCGCCCTCAAGCGCGCGGGCTGCGTCTCGGTCCAGTTCGGGCTCGAGTCGGGCTCCGAGGACGTGCGCCTGCGCGTCTACAAGAAGGGCTACACGGACGAGGTGGTCTACGGCATCCCGCAGCTCCTGCGGAAGCACAAGCTGACCTACCGCACGAACAACATCATGGGCTCGCCGGCCGAGAGCCTGGATGACATGTTCGCCACGGTGCGCGCCAACAAGCGCATCAAGCCCAACGGCTGCACGGTGCTGCTCTACCGGCCCTTCAAGTCGACCGTGCTCGGTCGCGAGGACTACGCCCTCGGTCGGGTCGACACGGAGAAGGACATCGGTCCCTCGATCCAGAACGACTCGATGATGAAGCGCGACGACCTGCGCGAGGTCGTCAACCTGCAGAAGCTCTTCAACCTGGCGGTCTACATGCCGGGGGGCGAGGCCCTGGTGCGCAAGCTGGTGCGGCTGCCGCGCAACCGGGTCTTCGACCTCTCGCTCCTGAGCTTCCTCTGGTACCAGCACGCGGTGGTCTCGGGCTACGGCATGTTCGACGACCTGAAGCTCGGCCTGCGCAACGTGGGCCAGATCTTCGGCAAGAGCCGCGGCGGCAAGAACCAGCTCCTGGACACGATGGACACGGGCGGCGAAGCGATCATCTAGCTACGGCGCCGTACGCAAGCTTGTAAGGTCTACACGGCAGTTTGCAGTCGGGCTCCCCGACGCGCCCCGGCTGTGCGCCCGTCGGCGGTCTCGAACTCGCGGCACATGGATTGCTAGAACTTCGCCATGGCTCGACACCTACCGGACCTGATCTACTCCAAGGACGACCTGCACCCGCTGCTCGGCGCGCGCACCCTCGAGGTGCACCACGGCAAGCACCACCGCTCCTACGTCGACAAGGTCAACGAGCTGGAGCAGGGCACTCCCTTCGCGCAGCTGGGCCTGTTCGAGCTGGTCGCGGGCTCGCGGGACGACCTGTACCAGAGCGCGGCCCAGCACCTGAACCACTCGTTCTACTGGCGCTGCATCGCGCCGGTCTCGATGCAGGAGCCCGAGGGCGAGCTGGCCCAGGCGCTGGTGCGTGACTTCGGCTCGCTGGAGGGCTTCCGCGAGCGCTTCGCCGAGGGCGCCAAGGGCCTGTTCGGGAGCGGCTGGTGCTGGCTCTCGCGCTCCCCCGAGGGGACCCTGCGCATCGACGCCCAGGCGGACGCCGACGGACCCTGGAAGCACAACGCGACGCCGGTCTTGACCTGCGACGTCTGGGAGCACGCCTACTACCTCGACTACGAGAACGAGCGCGGACGCTACGTCGACGCGTTCCTGGAGCAGGTCGACTGGGCCTTTGCGGGCCGCTGCTTCGCGCACCCCGCAGGCATCGAGGACGAGATCCTCGGCACGGCGGCGGCTCGCTAGCTCAATCCGTCGGCGGAGCAGGCTGCGCCGCTACGATGCTCGCGTGGAGAGCGAAGAGCTGCGCGTCGGGGGCTGCAGGGTGCAGTGCTCCGGTCCCCGCGCAGGGCGCGAGGTGCTGCTGGTCCACGGGGGACCCGGGGCGCCGGGATCCCTCGGCGCCGTGGCCCGCGGGCTCGAGGATCGCTTTCGGGTGATCGAGCCCTGGCAGCGGGGGAGTGGGAGCGTCGCCCTGGGCGTGGCGCGCCACGTCGAGGATCTGCTGCGCGTGGTGTCCGAGTGCTGCCGGAGCGCGCGCCCGACCCTCATCGGCCACTCGTGGGGCGCCATGCTCGCCCTGGCCGCAGCGGCGGAGCGGCCGGAGCGCATCGGGCGTCTGGTGCTCGTCGGCTGTGGCACTTTCGACGAGCCCTCGCGCGCCCTGTTCCGTGCGCAGGTCGCGGCGCGCAGCCGTGCCCTGGGGATCGACCTCGACGGGGACCCGGCGCAGGACGAAGACGCGCGCTTCCGGCGCCAGGCGCGCCTCGTCGATCGGCTCTACGCCTTCGACGCCCTCGATGATCAGGGGACGTGGACGCTGGACGCGCCCCTCGACGCGCCCGGCTCGCGCGAGACCTGGGCCGACATGCTGCGGCTCCAGGCAGACGGCACCTATCCGGCAGCCTTCGGGGGCATCCGCGCGCCCGTCCTGATGCTGCACGGACGCGAGGACCCGCACCCGGGGCCGGCGGTGCGCGACAGCCTGCGCCCTCTTCTGCCGCAGCTCGAGTACCGGGAGCTCCCGAAGTGCGGCCACTCGCCCTGGCTCGAGCGCCAGGCGCGGGCGCCGTTCTTCAAGGAACTGCGCTCGTACCTGGCCGGCCCCGCGTTCGGCTAGCGCTGGTCGCTGTGCCCCTTCTTCGCGTTCTCCTGGGCGGGCGTTCGACGAGTTGCACCAGGTCGACGAAGCTCGTGGCCCACGCTCCGATCCCGGCCCGCCGAAGCGTGACCGAGCGCGTCACCGGCCGCTCCATCTGGTGTGGCCTCGCGACCCTCCCAGGACGCGGACGGCACGTGGCGCCGCCGCGAGCCGCAGGGCGAGGTGTGCCGCAGCCTCCGGAGGCGAGTGAGGTTGTGGGGGCTCGGATCGGCACGGAGCGCTGGGCCGGCTCGGTGTTCGCCCTCGCCCTGCTCCTCGCGCTCGTGATCGCGCTGCTCACGATCCCTTGGGACTCCGCCCCGTCGGCGGCGGCACCCCTGCCGCCGCCCCCGCGTGATGGTTGTCCACCTGCATCCTTGCCCCGTCAGTGCGTCGGCCGAGTTTCTGGACCCCACGGGCCAAAGTCCGTGGACAAGAGCGCTCACCGTGGCGCTGGCGACCCTACTGGATCAAGTTGAAGACTCGCACGCTGCCGAGCTTGCGTCCGCTCCCGTCTGCGGGGAGGTGAACGGTCTGGATCCAGAAGGTGTCGTTCTCCCCGGCCAAGGGAGGTTGTGGAAA
Source organism: Planctomycetota bacterium (assembly GCA_021776885.1). Taxonomy (GTDB): domain Bacteria; phylum Planctomycetota; class UBA1135; order UBA1135; genus JAJFFA01. Next base: position 2,983 of record JAJFFA010000746.1, on the reverse strand, counting down.
CATGAACGTCTTCGTGCCCGAAGCGGGAAGTACCCCGAGTTCGCGAACAGTGAATGGGAGCCCGACACCGAGTACGCCCCCCAGGCCGAAGAGCTCCCGGCTGGCCGGCTGTGTCGAGGTGAGCGCGAGAACCCGGTCGCCGGCCACGCCGCGAGCGATCAACTGGTATGGCTGTCCAACGTCCTGCAGCGAGATCGCGAAGAGCCTGCGCGCGGTTCCGTCCAGTTCCACGACGTTCGATCCCTGGAGCCCGTCGGGGGTGGTCGCATCGAGCACGACCGCGCTCGCAGCCGGAACGGTCCGGATCGAAGGGGCGTGGGTTCCCGCTGCGTCCACTCCGCCACGCGCGAACCCGTCCGACATGAAGACGGTCCCGGCTCGCGCGACGATGCCCTCGCCGCCCCGACCCGCGCTCGTGGGGGCGTCGGCTCCAACGGCAATGCACTCGAAGATCGATGTGCTCGCGACGGCGATGCTGATCGCGGGGACACCGTCCAAGGAGGGCGCTTCGACCCGGAAGTCCGAATGGTTGAGCGAGACGGACCCGCCCGGGAACGGGCTGATGACGGCGGAGTTCAGTGCCGGACGGTCGGTGCCCATGAGAGAGCAGTTCTGGATCGTGAAGCTCCCCTGGATCTCGTCGAGGCGCACGTCCTGGAGTTCGAGGTAGGACAGTCCGGCCGCGAGGCCTGGCCCGACGAGGCGCACGTCGACCGTATCGACGATGCGCACCACCTCACCCGGCTGTCCGGGCAGGGACGCGATGAACAGGGACTTCCCGTCGATCCGGAAGCCGGGGTAGTCGCCGCCGCGAACCAGCAAGAGGTCTCCGTCTTGGGCGTTGTCGATGGCGGGCTGGATGGCCGTGAAGTCGCCGGCGCCGGCGGCGTCGACGATGAAGACGTCGCTGCGAGCCAGTCCAATGCAGGTCAGGCCGACGGCGACCCCAAGAACAGAACGGCCGAGATGGCCGAGATGAGAAGTGCAGAGATTCATGCTGACGCCTTCTTGATCAGAGGTGACGAAGCCAGGTCTGCGCAACTAGGGCGCCGGTCGGCCGAGGTATCAGCTCCCGCCCTGGCCGATCCGGGAGTAGAGCACGGCGGGGCGTAGCAGCTTCAGCCCATAGGGTGCACAGACTCGGCCGACGCTGTAGGGGGCCAGGGTGGATGAGTTGGCCGGATTCGATGGAGGCGGCGGGGTCGCGTATCGGCCGAGCGCTTGGGGCGTGCACGGACCTCTTGAGTGGATCTCACGCCCAGGGCACACCACGCCGGCGCTCAGCTCGCGCGCTGGTCGTACTTCAGCAGTCCGCCGAGGCGCTCGTCGCACTCGACCGGGCCAGGCCCGGTCCAAGGTGTCCTTCGCCGAAGACGATCAAGCGATGCAGGCACTCCTGGCGGACCGAGCGGACGAAACGCTCCGCGTGGGCGTTTGCGTTGGGAGCCTGGAACGGCGTCTTGATGATCTCCATCCCGGTGGCCTCGAGGACGAGCTTGAAGCGGTACCGGAATCTGGCGTCTCCGTCGCAGATCAAGAAACGGTGCTGAGGCAGAAGGCCCCGGATGCGCTCCGCGGCACCAGCCATGAAGACGTCCGTGGGGCTCGTGGTCACTCCGACGAGTCGTGCGCGCCGCGTGTCGAGCTCGAGCAGGAAGAGGACGTCGTACGTCCGCAGGCCCCGCGGGGTCCAGGCCTCGACCGTGAAGAAGTCGGTGCTCGCGATCTCTGACCCATGCGCGTTCAAGAACGCGCACCACGACGTGGGGCGGTCAGGAGCGGGCTTGATCCCGTTCTGCTTGAGCACGTTGCGGGTCGTCGTGGGGGAGACGCGATGCCCGACGTTGCGGAGCGCGCCCTGGATACGGCTGTAGCCCCAGCCGTCGTTCTCCCTCGCGAAGCGGACGATGAGCGCGCGGATGTCGCGCATGAGGCCCAAGCCAGCGTACGCTGGCTCCGTACGCTCGTGGCCGGCCCCGCGTTCGGCTAGCGCTGGTCGCTGTGGCCCTTCTTGGCGCTCTCCTTGGCGGAGCGGCGCTCGACGCGTTGCACCAGGTCGACGAAGCCTTCGCGGTAGCCGCCCGGGTCGTCGGCCGTGGCTTCGAGGGTCCAGACGCGGATCGTGCGCCACTCGACCTTGCGTGTCGCGGGGGCGTTGCGCAGGCGCAGGCCGAAGGCGGCGACGGAGGCGGCGAAGCGCGTGTCCGCGGACAGCTCGTGGAAGCTCGCGCCGTGGTCCTCGGCGGCCAGGCTGAAGAGCTGGCTGGTCTCGCCCTGGGGCTCTTTGTAGCGCAGGCGCACGTCGGCCAGGACTCCCGCCGGGCCGCGGGGCACGAGCTCGTAGAGCGCCGTGACGCAGTGGCCCGCGCCGACCTCGCCCGCGTCCTTGGTGTCGTCCTCGAAGTCGCGCGCCTCGAGCACGCGGTTCTGGTAGCCGAGCAGGCGCCAGGACTCGACGGCGCGCGGGTCGAACTCGACCTGGATCTTGACGTCCTTGGCCACGGTCTCGAGGGTGCTGCCCAGCTCCTGCACCAGGACCTTTCGCGCCTCGAGCAGGCTGTCGATGTAGGCGTAGGTGCCGTTGCCGGCGCCGGAGATCTGCTCCAGCATGCTGTCCGCCAGGTTGCCGCGACCGAAGCCGAGCACCGTCAGGAACACGCCGCTGCGCGCCTTCTCCTGGATCAGGGCCACCAGGCTCGCGTCGTCCGATACGCCAACGTTGAAGTCGCCGTCGGTGGCGAGCAGCACGCGGTTGGTGCCGCCCTCGACGAAGGCCTCGCGGGCCAGGCGGTAGGCCAGCTCGATGCCGGCGCTGCCGTGGGTCGAGCCCCCGGCCTCGAGGCGCTCGAGGGCCTGCAGGATCGCGTCGGGGTAGTCGCAGGTCGTCGGCGGCAGGACCACCCCGGAGCTGCCGGCGTAGACCACGATCGAGACCCGGTCGCGCTCGTCGAGCTCCTGCACCAGGAGCGCCAGGGCGCGGCGC
>JAJFFA010000745.1 GCA_021776885.1 Planctomycetota bacterium | reverse complement strand
CCTGCTGGTCCAAGGACAGAGTGTCGAGGGTGACCGTTGTGCGACCTGGGCGCCGCAGCCACCCGGCAGCCGTGGAACGAGGGACACCTGCACTCGTCGCGATCGTCACGTCGCCAGTCTGTCGAACGAGGTCGCGCAGTCGGTGGTCGTACGTCCTCAGTGAGCGGGTCATGCCGCCATCATCCGGCATTCCGCCAGGGACGGGCGTCACGACCGGCGTAGGGTGACTCAGGTGACGAGAACTCGTTCATCTGCGTGCCGAATGTCGGCGCTGACAGCACGGCTGGCGACACGTTGACGGTCATGCAGGCGCCCTCGGGGGCTAGCGCTCGATCGTGCAGACCGTGCGCTCGCCGCGCTTCACTTCGATCCAGCTGCGTACGGGCTCGCCTGCGTTCTTGATGACGAACTGCCGCGGAGCGACCTCTTCCATCCGCTTCGGGGTGACCTCCACGACGTATCGGCCGGGAGCGATCGGACCGAGGGGCGTCTCCTCCGGTACCCACGTCACAGCCGGGGCCCATGGGTACTCGAGGGCCTCGGGCTCGCGCTCTACGAGGACCTGGCCTGCGTGTGTGCCTTCGTAGGTGCGCACGTTGACCTCGACGAACGTGTCCGGGCCCTGCATGAACTCGGTGGGAAGGGAGAGGGCCAGGTCGCCGGTGGGGAGGTCGAGCTCCAACGCGGGACCCGCGGACCGACGCGGCGGAAAGGCCCCGCCGCCGAGGGTCAGCCCGAACTCGGACGTGACCTCGAAAGGCGCTCCGTCCTCGGGCACGAGGAAGTCGAGGCGTCCGCGTCGGTCCGACGTCCCCGCCTGCTTGCGTTGGTGCTTCCCCGCGAGCATGCGGACGCGGGCGTTCGCCAAGGGCTCGCCGTTGCGCTGGAGTAGGAGCCGCAGGAAACGGCCGAAGTGGCTCGACACGTCGAACTCGCGTTCAAGGTGCTCGCCCCGGGCGAACTTGAGGGGATAGCTGGCGCTTTCGTTCGTGAGTGGGTCGAGCTGAATGACAAGGTAGTGCGTTCCCGGAGGAAGGCCCTCGAAGCCGAAGCGGCCGTCGACGCCGGTGCGTCCGTCCGCGCCCGCGAGGGAGACCTCGATGCCCGCGAGCTCGGTCCCCGCTGGCGCGACGAGGCGGCCGCGGAGCGAAGCGCCAGGGGCCAGGTCGAAGGGGTCGAACTCGACGCGTTCGCCGGCCTGGATCCGCACCCGCCGTGCTTCGCCGAGCAAGCCGTCCGAGGTGGTTCCCTCGAGGCGCCAGGTTCCGGGCGCGAGGTCTGCGAACTGAAAGCGGCCCTCATCGTCCGCGACGGCTTGCCGCAGGCGACCCAGGCCCGGCGAGAGGTCCGTCTCGGCCTTATCGAGGAAGACCCACTCGTCGAGGCCCCATTGGTACTCGTTGTACGACGGGTCTTCATCCGTTCGGTCCCGTGCGAGGCGCAGCACCGCGTGGTGCAGCGGCTTGCCGTCGCGACTCGCCCGGCCTGCGATCACGCCCCCTGCCGTCAAGCGCACCACCAGCTCTTCGTCATCGATGCGGACCTCGCCTTCCTGCGGTGCGAAGCCCGGCGCTTCGACGCGCCAGCCGCTCTCGCGATCGGGCAGGACGACCTCACGCACGCCACCCGGGGCGCTGACACAATCCGCGACTTTGGTATCGGGCGAGGAGTTCCAGCTGCAGTCGAAGAGCCGAATGCCGAAGCGCTCAACCGGTTGCCCTTCCCCACCGACCACACGAACGCGAAGCGTCGGCGCGACGTACATCGTGTACTCGAGGCCGTCGTCACCGGGTCGTACAGTCTTCCCGTTGCGCGGACGGAGGTCGGCCCGGGAGAGCTCGAGCCGATGCGGGCCGTCCTGCTGTAGGAAGAGGGTGAATGAGCCGTCGCGGTCGGTGCGCGCGTCGCTCATGTAGCCTCCACCGTGGGGCGAGGCGTGAACCCTCACCTCCGCGAGCCCGATGCCCAGTTCGCTGACGACTCTGCCCGTCACCGGGCGCGAGGGCAGCAGGACGTACTCGGCACCGGTGGTCTCGCCGGCGAGCACGTCGACCGCTCGCGCCTCATCCAACCGGAAGTAGCCCTCGCGGCGGACGGTCAACTGCACGGATCCGACCACCACGTGCCCGAGGAAGAACGACCCGTCCGCGGCACTGGTCGTGTGCGTGACCGGGCCGAGCCCGGGCTGCGGGCGAAGCGAGGCGCCTTCGATCGGCTCCCCATCCACGTCGACGACGCGGCCCGCGATCGCGCCCTTGGGAAGACAGACCAGGTCGCCCAGGTCGTTGACTCCCGGGACCAGGGAGACCCCTTCCTGCCCGAGTCCTGATCCGAGCGAACGATCGACGAGCCCGAGGTAGGGACCCGGCCGGACCAGCAGCCAGGTCCGAGTACAGGTCGGAGCGGGAACCTCGAAGATGAACCTCCCGGCCTCGTCCGATCCACACGCGAACCCAGCACGCTCGCTCCCGTCGCGCAGGGCGACTCGTGGGGTTTCCCGGTCGGCGCGCCAAGGCCCGTCGCTGGGCGAGAGCAGGACCTCCGCGTCCGCGATCGGTTGGCCTAGCTGGTCGAGGACGCGCCCAAGCACCGTGCACTGGGGCTCGGAGATCTGCGCTTGAATGGCGGAGAGCACGAGAACCGCGGCAATCGTCGGCATGGGTGCCGGAACCGTACACCGCGGGTCAGGTTCCGTTGTCCACCTCGGAGATGCAGCGCACCCTACCCCAGTCGCGCGAGCGGCAGCATGGTCAGGGTAGTTCGAGTTCGCGTCCTGCTCGGTACCGATCCCAACGGTTCTACGAACCGAGACCAGTCCTGAGGACACTGGGAGGCCCGATTGCTCTCTCTTTCGGAAGTTCGCAAGACCGTTGGGCTCGGGGAGCCACTCCCCTCCGCAGAGGGGAACTGCGCCGCGCGGCCCGGGTTGGTCGGCAGTTCGGAGCGCTTCCCCTCCCCAATGACGGACCCGATCTTCCGGCGCCCGTTAGGGGACGAAGGTCACTTCGTATGCGTTGCTGAGGTTGAAGCCGGCGCCGCCGCAGCTCGGACCACCCGGGTCGCGATACCAGCACTGGAAACGCACCGTGTCACCGGCTGTCGCGGAGAGACGCGAAGCGACGCCCGGGCCCTCGTCGAAGCTGCCGCCGGTCGCCGCGCGCACCGCGAAGCGGCGGAACACGCCGCCGACGCACTGGATGCCGTCGCCGAAGGGCAGGCGCGGGCTGGTCCTCCCGGCGAAGACGAGGCCCGAGACGCCTGGGCGCAGGTCCGAGGCGGTGAGCGAGAGGTCGTCGGCACCGACGCTCGCGCTGCCGCTGCCCGCGAGGGAGGCGCCGGTGCCGGTGGAATTCGTGCAGCCCGCCAGGCGCTGCTCGCCGCAAGGGCACGCCGTCGTTCCGAAGCAGTCGGCTAGTCCGGGCTGGGCCGGCTCGAGGGGAATCAGGAGCACGGGCTCGTAGCTCGAGCTCGCGCTGACGAACGCGCGCACCAGGATCGTGCCGCGGTTGTTGATGCGGATCGCTGTGTACGGGTCGTAGCCCGAGGCCGTGTCGACGAGTCCGTCGAGGAAGCGCACGCCCTGAGCTTCGTCCCAGATCCACGGGTGGGAGCCGCCGCTCGAGAGGTTGCCGACGACGACTCCGTGGTCGTTGACAGCCGCGGCCCCGGCGCTGCCCGCGAAGCCGCCGATCGCGCGCGCGCCGCTGGCGTCGTCGAAGAGGTAAGGGATCGCGCCGTTGCCGTTGGCTTGGGTGGCCGTGCCGACGATCGCGCCGTGGTTGTTGATGCCGGACGCATAGTGGTAGTCCCGGTTGGGGACGCGCGGCAGCATCTCGATGCCCACGCCGGGCGTGTAGCGCATGGGGGCGAAGGTCCCCGCCCAGCCGGCGATCTGGCCGAGCTCGTTGATCGCGGTGCCTTCGCCGCGCACGAGTTCCTCGAGCGCCGCGCCCGGCACCGAGCGGAATGCCTTCTTCGGGATGGCGAACTGGAAGCCCCACGAGGTGCCCGTGACTTCTCCCGCCTCGTTCAGGCCGAAGGCGATGCTGCGGCCGTCGCCGGGCAGGGCGCCGAGGACCGCGTATGCGCCGTTCTCGTAGCGCCACGCAAAGCCGGAGTCGTACGCCCCGTCCCCGGCGATGACGCCCTCGTTGTTGATGTCGGTCGCACGGTGGTTCGCTTGCCCGGGCACGGCCGGCAGGAGAGTGAAGCCGTTCGCTTCGCTCCAGTGCCAGCCGCGGACGCTCGGGGAGTAGACCGCCGAGCCCACGACCTCGTCGTGGTCGTTCAAGCCGGCGGCGGCCGTACCGTTCGCGCCGGGGACGGTGCCGACGGGGACGACGCGGTACGCGACGCCCTGGGCATGGGCGGCTGCGGCGGAGAGGGTCAGGAACAGTGCAGTGCGGAAGGAGCGCATAGTGGCAGTCAGGGTTGCAGGACGACTTTCCGGGCCAGGATCACCGTCCAGCGGCAATTCTCGTGCCCAAGCGTCGAGCGCACGGGGCGAGGCGTTGCGCGACCCGAGACGGACGGCGCTTTCCAATCCGCGGGCCTGGCGTCCAAATCCTAGACCCGCCGCGAGGACAAGAACTGCGACCGAGCGGTGCCCACCGGAGGGTAGCCCGCGGCGCTGATCGAGACGCGTCTCCCGTCCACGCTTCGCAGCGTGGACGGGAGACGCGCTGCGTCCTGGGCAAGGGACCAGCGCCGCGGGGCATCGCTGTTGTGCGCCCGCGCACTGGAATCCAGATCCTGGACCCCAGGGCCCGGGGAATGGCCGAGCGGAGCTCGCGAGCGTGGCATGCCGCTTGCACTGAAGTCGGGCCTGCCCTGGGCTCCGGCGCGTGTCGGCTCGGGCCGCCCTACCTCCAGGCAAGGCACACCGGTCGCCGTCGCCCAAGGAATCCTTCAGCAACCCACCACGATGCTCCGAGTCCAAGCTCTGTCGACCCTTCTCGCCGTCCTCCTCTTGTCCTCGCTGGCGCAAGGTCAGCTCTCGCGCCAATGGCTCGCCGAGTACGACGGGCCCCTCTCTGGAGGCGACTACGTCCAGGACGTGGTCGTGGACTCGGCTGGAAACACCTACGCCGCCGGCTTCCGGACCGACCGCCTACCGAGCGGCACCGTCGCCGCGCACTTCATGACGCTCAAACACGACGCGCAGGGCAGCTTGGTGTGGGATCAGACGTTCCATACCGGGTTGGAGACACTTGGCTCCACCGCCCACGCCGTGGCGCTCGCCCCGAACGGGGACGTCGTCGTGGGCGGAGGCACGAACAGCGGCAACGACTGGACGATTGTCCGCTACGACTCCCTGGGCAACGAACTCTGGAGCTACACCCAGATGATCACGCCGGTGGGTTTCGGAGGGCTGTCGAACGTGTTCGACCTCGAGGTCGACTCGGCGGGCAACGCGTACCTGGTTGGCCAGCTCGATTGCTGCGGCTCGGACGCGGAATGGCTGCTGCTGAAGGTGACAGTGTCCGGAGCATTCGCCTGGGCGCGAACAGAGAGCCACGGCGGCGCGGGGGCCAACGTCGAAGCCATCGAGCTCGATCCCATCGACTCTTCCATCTATGCCGTCGGGACCGTGAACGTTGGGCAGCAGGACACGCAGGCCGCGCTGAAGAAGATCGGAGCCGACGGTGTGCTCGAGTGGGAGCGGGACTTCGGAGCGGGCGGCCAAGCGACGTTCGACTCCGGCGTTGACTTGGCGCTCGACGACGCTCGGAACGTCCTGGTCCTTGGGTCTCTATGGAGCACGACGCCGTCTGCCAACCTCGATGCACTCGTCGTCAAGGTCGACGCCGACGGGAACGAGCTGTGGCAGACGAGTTGGAACGGTACGGCAAGCCGCAACGAGTCTCCGTGGGCCATCGCCGTGGACCGCACGGGAGCCGCTGTCGTCACGGGCCAGACGGACACGAGCAACGTGGACGACCGCGACGCGTTCGTGCTCGTGGTCGGATCCGACGGGACGACGCGCTGGGCGGTCCAACACGGGCGGACTGGAGACCACCTCCACGACGATCCGCGTAGCGTCGTCGTCGACGACGCGGGGCGCGTCACCATCGCCGGGCAAGCGCGGCCGGACCCCTCGACCTACTTCCCGTTCCTGGCGCAGTTCGCCGCGGACGGAGTGCTCGAGTTCGAGGACCTGGGATTCGGTCCCTTGGGACAGAGCGGTCACGTGTTCGCGCTTGCGTCCCGTCCCGACGGCCGCGTCTGGGCCGCGGGTGCGGCGCCCCTGGACGGCTCGTCCACCGACCTCATCCTCGCGCACTACGCACCGGAGTTCGTCGAGGCCTACTGCGTCTCGGCCACGAACTCCGTGGGAACGGAGGCGCGGATGGACGCCATGGGTTCGACGAGCGTCTCCGCGAACGACTTCACCCTGATCACGGCGGGCGCGCTGCCGAACGGTTTCGGTCTCTACTTCCACGGGCCGAACCGGATCCAGATTCCGTTCGGCGACGGCTTTCGTTGTGTTGGCGGCCAAGCCCGCCGGCTCCCCGTCGTGCAGGCGGACGGATCGGGGGCAGCCTCCTTCGCACCGGACCTGTCGCTCGCGCCCGGCATCGACGCGGGAGTGACTCGCAATTTCCAGTTCTGGTATCGAGACCCAATGGGCGCCAACGGCTTCAACCTGAGCGACGCGTTGGCCGTGACGTTCCTGGAGTGACGCCGAGCAGACACGATGTCCTCGAGGAGCCAGCCGAAGTCGGCGAGGAGCCGGGCGCCCGAGTCCTCGGCTTTGTCGGCGGGCTTGGTATCCTCGTGCTGCTGTGAACCGGCCGCGGCGCTCGACGAGCGCTCGACGGCCGAGCACTAGGTTGCCTAGGCCCCCACGAAGTTCACGGTTCGATCAAGTTTGGTTGAGTCGAAAAAACGAAAGCCCCCTCCCCGTGGGGACGGAGGCTTTGCTTCAGTCTCAGTGCTCCCCGTCAAGCCGATTGGCTAGTCCTGATGGCGCGGCGTGACTTCGATCGAGTCAACACGGCTGGCATGTCGCCTGCCCGAACGCACGGGCGGGCTCGCCAACTACAAGTGACGCAACGGGCGTTGCGTGGTGATAGCCGCATGTAGAACATGGAGTCAGCCCCCGACGGCGACGGGGAGATTGTCGACCCCGATCCTACCACTGAGGGCCGCTCTTGCTCCGCGTTTCGCACCCCTTGGCGGTATGAGGTCGCTCGCTACGACTAGGAGGCCGTGGTGAAAGTGCTTTGGTGCCAGGGCGGCGACATCTGATTCAGCTCGGTGCCTCGAAACGCAGGCGAATCGGTGGATTCGGCGAGGCTTTCAGGCGCCGAGCTGGGGCAGAGGACGCCTTCCTGGCGCCGAATGACTTTCACCACGGCCTGCTAGGCGACGACAGAAGGTGTCCTTCCCCGAAGAGGATCAGGCGGTCGAGGCACTCCCGGCGAATCGACCGAACGAAGCGCTCGCCGTGGGCGTCTGCGTTCTTCCGTACGGT
>JAJFFA010000744.1 GCA_021776885.1 Planctomycetota bacterium | reverse complement strand
GCCTTCGTCGCCTTCCAGTCCACCGGGACCAACCTCGTGCTGGGGGACTCCGACTCGGACCCGGACGTGCTCCTGCGAGCCATCGGGAGCGGCGTGACGACGCTGGTCAGCGCGAACTCGATCGGCAACTCGGCCCTGGGCTCCTCGAGCGCTCCACGCATCTCGCCCAACGGCCTGTTCGTCGCCTACGTGAGCGACGCCGACGATCTGGTGGCGGGAGACGGCCCCGACCTCGATGTGTTCCGCTGGTCGCGGATCAGTGGCGACACGCTGCTCGTCGCGCGCAGCTCGGGAACGCTACCGGCCAACGCCGGAGCCAGCGAATGCGCCATCTCGAGCTCCGGTGGCCAGGTCGCCTTCGTGAGCCAGGCGAGCAACCTCTCGCTGGACGCGGACGGGACCTTCGCCCAGGCGTACGCGCGTGACTTCGAAGGTCGCGAGCGCGCCCTGACCTTCGACGGCTCGAGCTGGGTCGATACGGATCCGCCAAGCGGCACGATCCCGTGCCAGAATCCGGTGCGCGACTTCACGATCGAGGCCTGGGTCCGAGCGGCAGCGCTCGATGAGCCCATGACGATCGCGGCCAAGTGGGGCGACAACGGCTCGGGTCCTGACGACCGCGGCTTCGTGTTCGCGGTGCTGCCCGGCGGGCACCTGTCCTTCCGCTTGGCACACAACGACAACCAGCGGGACTTCGAGGCCCACGAGTTCAGCACCTCCGGTGACGACCGGCTCGAGGTCGGCGTCTGGACCCACGTCGCTGCGACCTACGAGGGCGCACGCAGGCGCATTCTGATCAATGGTCAGATCCGTGCGTCCAGGTTCGATCCCGGAGTCATGAACGCGAGCCAGGTCTCGATTTCCATCGGCGCCCACGCCCACGATCGACAGGGCGACCTGGTCGATGGCTTCTTCGTCGGTGAGATCGATGAGGTGCGCTTCTGGCACCGCGCGCAGACCGCGAATCAAACGGGCCTGTCGATGTTCGAGAGGATTCGGCGCGCCGACCTGCACCGCTGGGATCGCCTCAGGAGCGTCTGGAGTTTCGACGGGACTCTTCGGGACGAGGGCTTCATCGCCGACGCCAGGCGACTCGGGAGCGGGAGTGGGTACAGCTTCGTCGAGTACCCCTGAGCGCGCGTCGGTCGGGAGAGCGAGGGCCGGGCGCCAGCCGTGCTCGGAGGAGTGCGCTATCGCGGTCCGGTCTGGACCCTACGCCCTTCGTGCGCTCGCCCTACGCCCTTCGGCGCCCGGCTCGTCGCAGTCGAGCTTCGCGTAGGATATGAGCATGCAGAGACCGAAGAGCATCGTGGTCGGGTTGGATTTCGAGACGGACGGGCCCCCCGGGCTGACCCGGGGCAGCCTCGACGCTGCGCAGCGCGGGCTGTGGCTGGGCGGCCTGTGCGCTGCGCGGGTGGACTTCTTGCACGCGACCGCGCGCGGCGCCGAGGACCCCGAGCCGACCAGCGCGGAGACGATCGCGGCCGGCCGTAGGCAGCTCGAGGACCTGCGCGCCGGGTTCGAGCTGGAGAGCACGGAGCTCGAGATCGACGACGAGCGCCCCAGCCGGGCTCTCGTGCTGCGCGTGCTCTCCGGGCGCAACGACCTGGTCGTGGTGGCCAAGCGCAACCACGGCCGCACCGAGGATCGCTGGCTGGGCAGTGTCTCGCGCGAGCTGCTGCGCACCTGCCCCTGCCCGGTGTGGGCGGTGAAGCCCGGCCAGCCCGCTGAGCACCGAGCGGTTCTGGCCGCGACGGACCTGACGCCGGTCGGGGACCGCGCGACCGCCTTCGGGGCGCTCATCGCCGAGGCCGAGCCCTGTGCGCTGCACGTGGTCCACGCCTGGCAGCTGCCCCTCGACCTGCAGCTCTCCCACGCGCGCCTGGGCGACGCCGAGTTCAAGCGCCAGACGTGCGAGCTGGAGGACGCAGCGCGGCGCCACATCACCTCGCTCGCGGCCCTGCGCGACCTCCCCGCGGGGGTCAGCGTGCACCTGCACGTCGCTCGCGACACGCCCTCGCACCTGATCCAGCAGGCGGCCCACTCCCTGCGCCCGGACCTGGCCGTGCTGGGCACCGTCTCGCGCGGCGGAATCGCGGGCATGCTGCTGGGCAACACGGCGGAGAAGCTGGTGTACACCCTCGATTGCTCGCTGCTCACGCTGAAGCCGGTGGACTTCGTCTGCCCCGTGCGCGCGTAGCGTGAGCTCCTGGAGCAGCGCGCGTTGCTCCAGGAGTGAGGATGCGCTTCTACTGGAAGGTCAGGGAGAGGCCCGCGGAGCTGCCGCGAATCTCGATCACGCCGTCGCCGTCGTAGTCGACATTGCCTGACATGGTGCCGCGGTTCCAGGCCTGGAAGTGCAGCGTCGTTCCGGGTAGGAAAGACGTGGCGTAGCTGGCCGAGAAGTCCGTGAAGAACTCGCTGCGCACCGACTGCGGGCCGGCGAGGATGGGGTACATGCGTCGGGTGCCGCCGCCGACGCAGCGCACACCCTCGTCCCAGTCCGGCTCCGACGCCAGGCGTGAGGGCCCGAAGAAGAGCAAGGTCGAGGTCGTCGGGAACGGCCCGTACACGAAGCGCAGCGTGCGGTCCGCAACGTCTGTGCTGCCGAAGGCGTGCAGCACGGCCCCGGGGCCGGCGAAGTTCGGCGTCGCCGTGCAGAAGGGATCCCCGAGCGGACCGATGGACTCCGCGCCGCGCAGGTCGAAGAAGAATGAGCCGCGCTTCCCGGAGGGCCCGCTGCAGGGGTTCGTGCAGCCACTGCACAGACCGAGTGCGTCCTCGGTCCAGTAGTCCGCGAGGTTGCCGTACCCGGTGCAGAGGCTCTGACCCAGCTCACAGCGTCCGGCGAGGAGCGGGCCGCTGGGTCCGGCCGAAGTGTCGTGGAACTGGATCCCGTATCCGAAGACGCTGGGGTTGTTCGGGTTGACCTGGTTGGACGCGAGCTGGAAGGCCTCCGGCGCCCCGCTCAGGTCGATGGTTACCTCCCAGCAACTGAGCTGACCGGCCAGCGCCGAACCCGGCAGCACGCCGTTGAAGCGCAGGTCGGCGACGGGCGGCGGACTGTTGACCAGCGCCGAGCAGGGCTCGACCCGTGGGTAGACGCGCAGCGAGAGATCGACGGCGCCGGTCGGCTGGGACGTGCAGTACGCGATGCGCATCCCGGTCACGTCGTAGACCGTCGGCGCCATGGGCGTGAAGTCGCTGAAGTTGATCACGCGCCCGTAGTCGACGCGCTCGAGGTTCGAGGGCGAGGGCAGGTAGAACATGCCCTGCTCCTGCTCCTCGGTGTTGCAGTAGATCGCGTTCGGCGCGAAGTCGGTGCGCGGGATGCCCGGCCCCGGTGGGGTGAACGTGCCACTGGCGAAGTGGTAAGTGCCCGCGTCGACCAAGGGCACATGGACGGGTTCGGGCCCAGGGTCCGGGACGTTGAGCACACTGAGGAGAGAGGCGAGGAGGAACATGCGAGACTCCGTAGTTGTGTTGGACGGTTCCCTTTCACCCTAGCAGGTCTACGACGCGCTAGTGGGTAGCGAGCGACCTCATACCGCCCAGGCGCTCGTTGCCGAGCAGCTGTCCCCTGGCCTGCCGCTCGTCCTCCGTCAAGACGCTCGGGTGGTTCCGGATCTGGGTGCAGGGGCCCTCGTGTGGCACGTTCGGGCTCACGCAGGCCGGTCGTAGACGTCGATCAGGCCGCAGTCCCTCCAGCCCACGTTGAGCAGCCAGGTGCGCGGCCCCGAGATCGGAGAGGGACCCCTCGG
>JAJFFA010000743.1 GCA_021776885.1 Planctomycetota bacterium | reverse complement strand
CGTCCTCACCCTCCTCACGCTGCAGCTCCTGGGCCAGTCGGTTCAAGCCGCGGGCCAGGTCCTGTCGCCCGGCGCTGGCCGCCCGCGTGCGCTCGAGGTCGGCACTCAGGCCGGCGAGCGCCTCGCCGCGCGCGCGGCGCTCGAGCTCGAGGGCCTGGTCGAGGCGCGCACCCAGGGCCAGGACCCGCTCCTCCTGCCTGCGCTCCGAAGCCTGCAGCGCATCCATGAGCTTCCGCAGCGCGCCCTCGAGCCGGCGCTCGGTCGCGCCAAACAGCAGCTCGCGCACCCGCCCCAGGTCGTGGGCCGGATCGCTTCCGGACTCGGTCGGCTGCTCCGTGACTTCGCTCATGAGGGGTGTCCATGGGGACCTGCACGAGCAGCTCCCAAGCGAGTCATCCTAGCCGCGATCCAGAAGACCAACAACCGCAGCCGCTGCCCTGCCCCAGCGGGCAACAGCGCCCCCACGGCGACCTGTCTCACCCCGGACCAGCGAGACACCCGCGGACACCCCCGCAGAGAACTGCCCCCCGTGCGCGCCCCCGAGGGGCATCTTCTGGCCCTTGGCACGCCCCTTGCATTCCCCCTCCCGTGACCCGCGCCGGGCTCCTCTCCGGATCTCGGCACGACTCAGACTGAACCTGCCTCTCGCTCCCCGACTGACCCTTCAAGACAAGCAACAGCGACTCCTCACCAGGGTGCGCACCTCTTCGAACTCACACGTGTCGTGTCAGGACCCACGACACACCGTGCAGCCAGACCAGGTGCTTCAAGACGAGGTCGAGACTGGTTCTCGGAACGGGTCGCGGCGTGCTCCGCCGTGGCCCGTTCCACTCTCTCCAACGTGTAATTCAAGGGTCCCCCTTTGAAAGATGCGGCGCTCGGCAGCTAGCGCATGCATCCGTGGCGCCGCGCAGGAATCACGCTCTCCCTCCCTCGAGCGACTCCCGCACGGCGCCCTTTCCGTCTCGCCTGCCAGGCGCGGGCGCTCGGAGCGGGCCCCTGACGACTCGCCGACTTCGACCTGAACGCGGGTTGCCGGGGCGCAGGCTACGCAGCGGCGAGTCCCAGGCGCTGAACGAAGCGCCTCGCGAGCCCGGGATGGCGGGTCCGACTGGGCTGCACGGAGTCTTCGCAAGGGACCCACGCTGCTGCGACTCGACGGGACCGGGGCACAGACTCTGACCTCCCGCGCCGCCGCGATCGCCCCGTGTGGCCGTTCCGAAGCCCCCTGCTGGCAGGCCGCTGATCTTTGCCGTGCGCCTCGCCGCGGGGTTCGCGCCGAACGGCGAGTTCGACGTGCTCTGGCAGCGGGACTTGCCCGCGATCCGCGCCACGTATCCGGGTCTCGGGCTGGTGAGCCCGTTCGCCGGCGTCCGTCCCACCAAGCCGATTACGGAGTGAAGCGGCCAAGACCCGAGCGACCTCATCTTGCGCCAGCGGACGCGGTCGCTTCACCAAGGCTCCGGGGGTTGGCAGCAATCTGCCATCGCCCCCTGTGCCCTACGAAAGCGCAGAGGCCGTCACCGCTGCAAGCGGCGCGGCCCCTGCGCCTTGGAGTGGAGCCAGCGACCGGACTCGAACCGGTGACCACTGCTTTACGAAAGCAGAGCTCTACCACTGAGCTACGCTGGCAGGCACCACGGCGCCGGGCCCCGGGGGACGCGGCGTCGTGGATAGTTTTGGAGCTCTACTGGACCGAGGGGCGGATCTCGCGCAGGAGGCGAGCGCGGTCGGCGGCCGACAGGCCCATGCGACCGACGGCGCGGGCCGCGGCCTGGCGCACGGCCAGGGAGGCGTCCGACTTCAGCACAGCCGAGAGCACGTCGACACCGGCGGACGAACTACCCGAGCGCGTGAGGATGCCCGTGATGGCGTCGGCGGCGGCGATGCGCGCTTCGTCCGAGCGGGAGTCGTCCGCCACGGTGGCGGCCAGGGCCGCGATCTCCGCCGGGGTACCGCCCGCGCGCAGGGCGCGCATGACGGGCACCGACACCGAGTCGTCACGGCCGATGGCACCACTCAGGGAGGCCAGGGCCGGGGACAGGTCCGTCTGACCTGCGTCGGCAAGACGACCCAGGACGTCCGCAGCGCGGCTCGCCAGGTCGGCGGCGCGGGCGCGGTCACCGGTCAGGGACGCCTCGAAGGCCGCGTCGAGCATCGCGATGTCACCGGCGCCCGAGAGCGAGCCCGCGGTGCGGTCCGAGTACAGGTCGATGGTCTCCTGCTTGTCGCTCAACAGGTAGACCGGAGTGTCCTCCGTCGCCGGGTGGCTGGCGATGTCGCGCAGCACCTGGTCCAGGGTCATGTCCGACAGGGTGTCGCCGAGGACGATCACGTCCAGGCCCGGAACACGGTGCAGCATGACCAGGCCCGCAGCGCCGCGCTCGCGCTGGTTGACCAGCACACCGTTGGCGGTGAGGGCGGCGCTCACGGCGGAACCGCGACCGGCGCGGCCGTCGATCACGGCGGCGATGCGCACGATCTCGCGCGCAGCAGACTCACCCAGCTGGGCCACGACCTTACGGCCGGCGGCTTCGCCGGTCGAGGCGAAGACGTGCCCCAGGGCCACGGCGGCCTCACCGCTGATCGCGCCGTCCTTCGAAGCCAGGGCGGCGGCCAGCCCCGGCGAGGGCCGGTTGGCCATGGCTCCGAGGGCGCGCGCGAGGGCGACGCCCGCAGTCGTGTCGGAGGTCTCCACGGACCAGGTCAGGGCCCGGTCGAGGGCCTCCGGGCCCGCGAGGCTGACGGCCAGCAGGCCGGCCTCGATGCGCAGGCGCCAGTCCTCGGCGCCCTCGTCGCCGCTCTCGGCCAGGCCGTTGATCTTCGAGCCCATGTCCACGTAGCCGCGGGCGATGCCGGCCAGGGCGTCACTCGAGTCCGAGGCCACGGCCAGGGCGCGGTAGTAGGAAGCGACCGACATGGCGTCGGCGTAGAGCGGGCGGGGCGTCGGAATGCTCTCGAGCCCGTTGGGGCCGATGCTCCAGGTGACGTCGCTCCACTCGTGGGGGCGCAGCACGTTGGCGCGCTGGTGGTGGTAGTCGTCGCCGTTCTTCAGCAGCTGACCGACCGCGTCGCCGTTCGAGGCGCAGGCCTGGGCGGCTTCGCGCGCCGCAGCCTGGACGCCGCCGTCGGTGTCCGACTGGGCCAGGGCCTCGAGGGCGCCGGCGGCGCGCTGGTCGCCGATGTTGCCCAGCACCATGGCCGTGTTGCGGCGCAGGAACGGGTCGTCGGAGTTCAGGGCGACGAGCAGCGGCGGCACCACGTCGGTGCCCATGCGCGTCAGGGCCATCATCGCGGTGACGCGCCAGTCGTCGTCGTTCGGATCGGCGAGGGCGCTGGCCAGGAAGGGCACGGCGTACTCGCCGTGATCGGCGGAGAGCTTCTGGACCAACCGGCTTTGCTCCAGGCGGTCCTCGCTGCCGCGCAGGGAGCCGATCAGGCCGCGGATCGCGTCCCGATCGTTCTTGCGCTCGACGCGCCCCATGCGGGCGAGGTCGGCCAGGCGCTTGGCGACCAGCTCGTACTCACCCCCCTCGACCATCATGTCGAGCCACATGCGGGAGTCTTCGACCGAGTTCCACAGGTCGTAGGCCTCTTGACCTTCGAGTCCCGCGGCCAGGGCACGCTGGAAGGCGGCCAGAGCCTCTTCCTTGCGGTCGCGGCGCATCAGATCGACGCCAGCCTCGAAGTCACTCGCCTGAGCGGCGGCGGGTGCGGCGGCGGCGGCGGACAGTGTGAGCAAGAGGCCCAGCTTCCTGCGCAGTCGGATCATGTCGGGTCCTGTCGAGAGGTGCTTCGGAGGGGAACGGGCTCGTCTCCACAGCGGCGGCAGGCAGCGTGACCGCGGTGCCGTTGGGTGACGGGGGGGGACTATGTATGTGGAGAGAGCCTTGGACGCGACCGGAGCCGCGGGGCGCCAAAACGTGGCGGAATGATAACGGTGGGGAGGGTCGGGTCAAGCTGACGACCCGGGGGAGGGGCCCGTGGAGTGCGGGGTCGGGCCTTGAAACAGGGTCCTCGCCCGCCCCCCCTACCTCCCCCGCGGGAGGCGGCTACCGCGCGCGACCGGTGGAGTTCCGCGGCCCCGGAAGCCGGGGTGGCGGGCTGAGTTTGCCCAGCAGGGAGCCCTCCCGGGCGCCCGTGGCCCCGGGGGCAGTGATTCCGGGACCCGTGATGACCCGCGCGGCGAGCAGGGCGAAGGCCAGGGCCTCCCGCGCGTCGGGATCGACTCCGTGGGTGGACGAGGGCTC
Organism: Planctomycetota bacterium; assembly: GCA_021776885.1. Lineage (GTDB taxonomy): Bacteria > Planctomycetota > UBA1135 > UBA1135 > JAJFFA01. The sequence continues at coordinate 2,784 of JAJFFA010000743.1, read as the reverse complement.
GACGGCCACCCTGCGGCCCAGGATGGCCGGAACGAGGCGCGTCAGGCCGGCGAGCAGGGCCCGGTTGCGCGCCCCGCCCCCCGCCACCAGCAGCACCGAGCCGCGAAAATCGGCCGCGGCGAGGGCCTCCCCCACCGAGCGCGCCAGGGCCTCGACCGCGCTGGCCAGGACGTCGGCCGCCGCCAGCCGCGGGTCGTAGTCGCGGGCGCGCTCCAGGGCACGCTCGACCCAGGCCGGCCCGAAGGTGTCGCGCCCGGTGCTCTTGGGCGGTCGGCGCTCGAAGAAAGGATGCTCGAGCAGCGCGCGCACCAGCTCGGGATGCGGCCTGCCCGCCGCCGCCGCTGCGCCGTCGCGGTCGAAGGGTGCGTCGAGCAGGGCGCGCGCCAGTCCGTCCAGCAGGGCCCCCGCGGGCCCGACGTCGAAGGCCTGCAGCCCCTCCGCGCCCTCCGGCTCCGAGAGCAGGGTCAGGTTGGCGATCCCGCCCAGGTTGAGCACCGCCGCCGGAGGGGCGAGGGCGGGGAAGAGCAGGGCGTCGACCAGGGCCGTGATCGGCGCCCCCTCGCCCCCCGCCGCCAGGTCCGCCTGGCGGAAGTCGCTGACCACGGCACAGCCGGCGGCCGCGGCCACGAAGTCGCCGTCGCCCCACTGCAGGCTGGCCGGGGTTCCGACGCCATCGTGGTGCCAGACCGTCTGCCCGTGGGAGCCGAGCAGCTCGATCGACGCGCCGTGGGCGCGGGCCACCTCGCGCGCGGCCGTGCCGAAGGCCGTGCCCAGGGCGCGGTCGAGGCGCGCCACCTGGGCCAGGGTCGGCGCCGCGCCGTCGAGCACGCCGCGCAGCTCGGCACCGAGCGGCGCGGGAAAGGGGCAGATCTCGAAGGCCAGGAGCTCGGGCGGCGCCCCCCGCTCGACCCGCGCCAGGGCGACGTCGATGCCGTCGGCGCTCGTGCCCGAGAGCACCCCGGCCAGGGTCACGCCCCCGGAGGCGTACGCCGCCTCGAAACCCGTCGCGAAGTCGGCCAGCCAGCCCATCGCTGGAGGATAGGAAGTCGTGGGCGTACGGTACCCCCATGACCGCCAAGAGTTCCGAGACCCGCACGCCGGTCCTCGTGGTCGACGACGACGGCGACATCCGCCTGGCCCTCGAGATGCTCCTGCAGTACGAGGGCTACGAGGTCTGGACCGCCAAGGATGGAGCGGAGGCCTTCGGACGCTTCGAGTCGGAGCGCGAGAAGGGACGCCCGCCGGCCCTGATCCTGACCGACCTGAAGATGCCCCACGTCGACGGACTGGGTCTGCTCGAGAAGGTGCAGGGCGAGCCCGACCCGCCGCCCGTGATCCTGATCAGCGGGCACGGCGACGTCGCCACCGCCGTCGAGGCGATCAAGGGCGGCGCGGCCAACTTCCTCGAGAAGCCCCTCGACGAGCACCGCGTGGTGGTCACCCTGCGCAGCGCCCTGCGCGAGCGCGCCCTCGCCACCGAGAACACCGGACTGCGCAAGCAGCTCACCGGCCGCTGGGAGCTGGTGGGCGAGAGCGCGAACATGCAGCGCCTCGCGACCCAGGTGGCGCAGGTGGCCAGCTCCGACTCCGCGGTCCTGATCACCGGCGAGAACGGAACGGGCAAGGAGGTCGTGGCCCGCAACCTGCACTACCAGGGGCCGCGCGCCGCCGGGCCCTTCGTCACGGTCAACTGCGCCGCGATCCCCAGCGAGCTGATCGAGTCCGAGCTCTTCGGCCATGAGAAGGGCAGCTTCACGGGCGCCTTCGAGCGCCGCACCGGCCACTTCGAGGCGGCCCATGGCGGGACCCTGTTCCTGGACGAGGTCGGCGACATGCCCCTCGACGCCCAGGCCAAGGTGCTGCGTGCTCTCGAGACCCTGGAGATCACGCGCGTCGGCGACAGCCGCTCGATCCCGGTCGACATCCGCGTCATCGCCGCCACCAACGCCGACCTGTCGAAGGCGGTCGAGGAGAAGACCTTCCGCCTCGACCTGTTCTACCGCCTGAACGTCGTGCCCCTGCGCGTACCGGCCCTGCGCGAGCGGCGCGAGGACGTGCCGGCCCTGGCGGACTACCTGCTGGGGCAGATGGCCGAGCGCTCCGGCCGCGCTGCGCCGGGGATCGAGCCCGATGCCCTGGCCCTGCTCGCCACCCACGACTGGCCGGGCAACGTGCGTCAGCTGCGCAACGTGCTCGAGGGCGCGTCCGTGTTCTCGTCGGGCGAGACGATCACCCACGAGTCCCTGGCCGAGATCCTGGCCGTCGGCTCGGGCCTGTCGAGCCCCACGCCCTCGGCCTTCGCGGCGGACGAAGACCCCTTCCAGGCCGCGACCTTCGAGGAGTTCAAGAACGCCTCGGAGATGCTCTTCTTCAAGCAACGCCTGGCCAAGAACGAGGGCAACGTGAAACGCACGGCCGAGGAGCTGGGCATGCAGCGCAGCCACCTCTACAAGAAGATCGACCGCTACGGCCTGCGCTGAGCGCGCCGGGCGGCCGGCCGCAGGTCCGCCCGGGTCAGCCCTCGTTCAAGAGTTCCGTGATCCGGACCAGGTGATGGTCGTCGTGCTCGGCGACGAAGAAGAACAGGTCCGTCACCCCCATCGGTTGCTTCAGGCGCGGGTGCAGGGCGCGGCGCTCGAGGTCGCTCGTGTCCAGGGCATCGAGGCGTGCGACGAGGGCCTCGCGCGCGGCGCGGAAGCCGGCGATCACCGCCCCTGGCCCACGCGCGTCGTGCCCGGCATCCTCGGTCGCGTGGTTCTCGAGGTCCGCGGACCGCAGGTCGCT
>JAJFFA010000742.1 GCA_021776885.1 Planctomycetota bacterium | reverse complement strand
CGTTGCAGTCGGGGCTCGTCAGCGCAGCGATGTCATCCGGGTCATGTATGCCGTTCGCGTTGCAGTCGACACAGTCGAAGACGTACCCCGACCCGGCGTTCCCCCCAAAGTCGTCGTCCCCGGGAGCCCCGGCCAGGAAGCGGTCGTTCTGCACCGCGACCCTCCAGCCGAAGATGTCGACCGCCGCGCCGTCGCTGGCGAGCAGCTTCCCGATCTGGAACCACCCGCCCGGGTCGCGCTCGAACGCGTAGGCCGCCCCCGCGGAGCCTCCCTGGTCGTCGTCTCCGAAGGCCCCGACGACGATGGTCTCGCCGTCGATGTCGACACTGAGGCCGAAGTTGTCGCTGCCCTGCAGCTCAGCCGGGAGCAACTTCGCGAACTCGGTCCAGAGCCCTCCGGCGCCGCGCTCGAACACGTAGGCCGAACCGGCGGCCGAGCCCCTGTCGTCGTCCCCGGGGCTACCCAGGACGATGGTGGACTCGAACAACCCGGTGCCGGCGCCCAGTCGATCCCCCGACAGTCCTCCCGCGACCAGGAGCTTCTGCCCCTCGGCCCATCCGGCCCCGGTGTCCGTGAAGACGTAGGCCGCCCCGATGCCAAGGTCATCGTCGGGGGCTCCGATCACGGCCTCGTCCGCGTAGAGCGACACGCCCCAGCCGAACGCGTCGCCCGCTCCCGCATCGGATGCGCTGGCCTTGTGCACGAACACCCAACCTCCCGGCGTGTTCTCGTAGAAGTACGCGGAGCCGGCGTCGGCCCCGGCCGCCTGGTCGTCCTGCGGCGCTCCAACCAGCGCCCTGTCCCCGAACACGGCGACCGAGTCCCCGAACCGGTCACCGCTCTCCCCATCGCCCGCGACGAGCTTCACGGTCTCGGTCCATACGCTCCCTGTCCGGTCGAAGACGTAGGCGGCCCCGGTCTCGCCCTGCACGCCGTCCGCCATGGCGGTCCCAACGAGGATCGTGTTCCCGTGGATCGAGACGGACTCGCCGAACCGGTCCTGCGCGGTCCCATCGCTGGCCGTCAGCTTCGAGCGCAAGATCCAGGCGCCGCCCACGAGCTCGTACACGTACGCTGCGCCGGCGTTCTCCCCCTGGTCGTCGTCTTCGGGGGCACCGAGGACAACGACGTCGCCGAAGAGGTCCGCGGCCGTCCCGACTCTGTCGAGGAACCCGGCTGCGGAGACCGGGATCTTCGTCTCGCATTGCGCCGAAGCGGAATCGAGGGCGAAGGGGAGCAGGAGCGAGAACGTCGCGACGACGGAGGCGTGACTCATGTCGTGAACCCAGTCAAGAGGGGAAGAGCGGATGCCCGGGAGTCAGGATACTCCCGTAGATATTCCCATGGACCTCCCCGGGTTCAGGCGACCTGTGTTTTATTGGCAACCAGCATCCGTGTGGTGCGACACTCCCAAACGCGCTCGATTCCCACCCTTGGTGACCCAGCCTGAGGCCCGACCATGTTGCGGACCCTTCGAAGTCTCCTTCCCATCGTTTGGATCGCGTCGACGAGCCTGGCTCAGGGCTCGTTCACGACCGACGGTCGGGGCTGTCCCTCCCTGACGCGGGACTCGGGGCCCGTCCTGTACGGGAGGATGCCTCCGGGCACCTGGCACCTCGAACGCGCGAACCTGCGTTTCACCTCGTCGGGGGGGAGCTGGAGCGTCAGCATCGGAGGGCGCTTCATCGAGCGCACCGAAGACGCGACCGTTCTGCCCCTGGGCGATGACGCGCTGATCGGGCCCCTCAACCTGACGTTTCCGTTCACCTACCCGGGCGGCGCGGGGTCGACGACGGCGATCGACGTGAACTCGAACGGGAGGATCTATCTCGAGGCGGGTACGAATCCCTACACCGGTGGGTACTTCGCGAGCCAGATCCTGCCGGACTTCCTCTCGGCGACGCCCAGCGTCTGCGTCCTCGGCGCGAACATGAACTCGAGCTCCGATGGCGTGCTGTTCTTCGAGGAGCACTCCATCGGCGCCGAGCAAGTCGCCGTGATCACGTGGGAGGACGTGCCCGAGTGGCCCAACATCGGCTCGAACACGTTTCAGTGTCAGCTGTGGGAGAGCGGCGACGTGGTCTTGAGCTACGCCGCGATCAACGGCTCGAATGCCAACCGCCGAGCGCTCGTCGGTGTGTCCGCGGGCGGCGGGGCGAGTGACCCGGGGGCGAGCAGTCTCGTCCTTCCGCTGACGCTCTCGCTCGAGGCGGGGATCCCGGTCATCGGTGACTCGGTCACGCTGGCCCTGAACGGAGTGCCGCTCGCGGCGACGAGCGCGGTGCTCGGACTCGGGCGGCCCGGCTTCCCGCTGCCGACGGACTTCACGCCGTTCGGGGGAACTCCCGACTGCAGGCTGCTGATCGCGCCGCAGAGCGAGCTGACCATGGAGCTGACTCCGCCGACCGCGCGGGCCACGTTGTCGTGGCCCTACGACCCGTCGCTGATCGGGTTCACGCTCGAGTGCCAGGCGTTCGTCCTCGATCCGACATCGGGCTCGACCCTCCTGTCGCACCGCGGGACGCTGACACTCGGCGCTCCACCGGACCTCGCTTTCATCGTCGAGGGTTTGAACAGCTACTACGGTGCGCCCCAGCACCTCGGCTTCTTTCGGCTCGAGAGCAGCCCCGCTGGAACC
>JAJFFA010000741.1 GCA_021776885.1 Planctomycetota bacterium | reverse complement strand
GCCTGCCCGTGCCCGGCTTCCTCGAGCGCCGCAGCCTGTGGTTCCCCAGGACGACGATCGCCCTGCGCGGAAGGACCCCGTGACCCCCGCCGATCCCCGCGTGCCCGAGCTGTCCGTGGTCGCCCCCCTGCACGACGAGGGCCGCGGCGTCGCGGACTTCGTGCGCGCCGTCTTCACCGAGCTCGAGGCCACGGCCGAGAGCTTCGAGCTGATCCTGGTCGACGACGGCTCGGACGACGACACCTGGGATCAGATCCGCGCCGAGGCCGCGCAGCGCCCGCAGCTGATCGGCCTGCGCCTCTCGCGCAACTTCGGCAAGGAGGCCGCCCTGTGCGCCGGGATCGAGCGCGCCGCGGGCCGCGCGGTGATCACCCTCGACGGCGACCTGCAGCACCCGCCCGAGCTGATCGGCGAGATGGTCGCGCGCTGGCGCTCCGGCGAGGCGCGCATCGTCGAGGCGGTCAAGGCCGACCGCGGTGCCGAGCCCCTGACGCACCGCATCAACTCGCGCGCCTTCTACCAGCTCTTCCGCAGCCTGACCGGCGTCGACCTGCGCGGCGCGTCGGACTACAAGCTACTCGACCGCAGCGCCGTCGACGAGTGGCTGCGGCTGCCGGAGCGTGCGCTCTTCTACCGCGGCACCGTCTGGTGGATCGGCTTCTCGCGCACCCAGGTCGAGTTCAGCGTGCCCGAGCGCGCCACGGGCCGCTCGTCCTGGTCGCTCCTGCGCCTGGTGCGCCTGGCCCTGGTGGCCGTCACGTCCTTCTCGTCGGCGCCCCTGCAGCTGGCCACCTTCGTCGGGCTCTCGTTCTTCCTGCTCGCCGTGGGGCTCGGGCTGCACACCCTCTACATGAAGCTCAGCGGCGCGGCGCTCAGCGGCTTCACCACCGTGATCCTGCTGCAGCTGATCATCGGCAGCCTGGTGCTCTTGTGCGTCGGCGTGGTCGGCCAGTACGTGGCGCGCATCTACGACGAGGTCAAGGGACGCCCGCGCTACGTGCTCTCCGAGAGCGTCGGCTCGGACACCCGTGAGCGCGACGCGAAGTAGCCCAGCCCCAGGTCCAGGGCGATCGCCAGCAGCAGCAGGTGGTAGATCGCGTAGTAGGTGGCGCCCAGGTCCGATTGCACCAGCAGCGGCACCAGGCTGAGGGGCGCGCTGAAGAGCACCAGCTTGACCAGGAAGCCCTCGCGGCGCCGCACGAGCCAGAACAGGATCGGCAGGGCCAGCCAGCCGGGGAACGGCAACGTCGCCTGGCCCGCGACCCAGTGCAGGCCGACGGGGGACGTGCGCTGCAGCACCCGCGCGCCGCGCCGCGCCAGCACCCCGGCGTACCACACGGGGTCTCCGAAGACCGCGTCCAGGAAGCGCCGGCGCACGACCTCGACGTACTCCGGCATCAGCTCGGGCTTGATGCGGTAGACCCCGGCCTCGTCGAGGGCCTGGTCGAAGAACATGCCGCTCGTGTAGGTCGTGTCGAGGCCGTACTCGGCGCGCAACACAGGCGCAGCCCAGGCGTAGTTGTCGACGTCGGACCAGCTGAAGCCGCGCTCTCCCCCGAAGTCGCCGAGCCCGGCGCAGAGCGAGTGCCACAGGGGGTGGTGGCGCGGGCGTGGACCGCTGTAGACGTGTCCGCCGTGGGCCTCGACCAGCTCGACCGCGCGCCCGTGCAGGCCGTCCGAGAAGCGCGCCCAGCCGCTCGAGGTGGCCAGGAAGCCGGCGATCAAGGTCGCGCACAGGAGCGCCCGGCGACGCGGCGCCAGCCCCGACGCGAGGGCGTACGCCAGCAGGACCGACGCGGCGGGAAAGGCCGCCTCCGCGCGCATCTGCGCCAGGCTGGCGAGGAGCACGCCGCTGCCCAGGGCGAGGACCCAGTCGCCGCTCCACGCCCGGGCTCCGGCGCGCAGGAAGCGCAGGTTCAGAGCCAGGGCCAGCAGCAGCGAGCACAGGGTCACCGAGAAGATGTTCTCCCGTCCGTAGACCTCGTACAGCAGGAAGGGGCTCGAGCCGAGCAAGAACACGACCAGCAGGCCGAGGCGAAAGCGCCCCTGGCGCTGGAAGGCGAAGAGCAGCGCGGCCAGGGCCGTCCAGGCGATCGCCGTCGTGACGGGCCGCAGGCTGGCCGGCTCGGGCCCTCCCTGCGCCCAGGCGGCGGGCATGTACAAGAGGATGCGCGGGTACTCGCCCCCCGACCCCACGGCGCAGCCGCCGAGGGCCATGACCAGGCTGTCCCCGCGCGCCGCGAGGGCCTTCTCCACGCCTTCGAGGGAGCGTTCCCGCGGCCTGGCGCGGAAGGCGACGGGGAAGGCGCCGTAGTGGTAGTAGAACGGGAAGAAGCGCGACCAGATGTCGTGGCACATGCCCACGGCCGACGCATCGCGGTAGCGGGTCTCGAGGGCCGGGCTGCGCTCGCGGATGCCCGCCTGCCAGACCACGAGGCAGGTCAGGGCCAGGGCCAGCCAGACGCGGCCCGTGCGCCGCGGGGCCGCGGGTTCGGGGGAGGGCGGAGGGTCGGGCACGGGCGAGACCCTACCCGAGAGCCGCCCCCGAAAAAGGAGCGGAAAGCCTGACGCCGGCCCGTCCCCGGCGACATGGGCCAGGCACCATGACCCGAATCAAGAGACCCATGTTCTGGATCCTGACCGTCGCCGCCAGCCTCGCGCTGCTCGCCCTTGCGCTGTTCGTCATCGGCCACAACATGGCCCCCGAGTACGGCGGGCGGGTCGAGCGCTCGATCGCCGCCCCGCCCGAGGCCGTCTTCGCCGCCCTGCGCGACGTCGAGGCCGGGCCCCACGGGGGCTCGATGTGCCGTGCCGTGCGCATCGAGGACCCGGACGCCGAGCTGCTGGCCTGGACCGAGGACCTGGGCAGCTCCAAGGTCCACGCCCGCACCCTCGAGAGCGAGGCGCCGCGGGTCCTCGTGCGCGAGATGCGCGACTCGATCGTGGCCCTCACCGCGCGCTGGGAGTTCAGCCTCGAGCCCGAGGGCGCGGGCACGCGCCTGGTGCTCGTGCACCGCGGTCGCGTCGACGACGGCACCTGGCACTCGCCCCTCTTCCGGCTGCTGATCAAGGGCCTGGGCCTGGCCGACCGCGGCGCCCGGCAGTACCTCGACTCGGTGGCCGAGCGGGCGGCGGGATGAGCTCAGTCCGGCTCGAGCTCGGCGAAGACCGAGCGCGGCAGGGCGCTGCGCAGGCGCTCGAGGGCGCGTCGGTAGCGCAGGGACACGGCGTTGGGCGTCTCGCCCAGGAGCTCCGCCGCCT
>JAJFFA010000075.1 GCA_021776885.1 Planctomycetota bacterium | reverse complement strand
CGCGCCGAGAACCCGGGGATCTTCTCCGAGGAGAGATCTTCGAGTCCACCGATGTCGAGGAGCATGAAGATGGCGGGATGGCGGCTGTAGCGATTTGGCCCCCGAAGGGCTCTGCATTCGAGGATCTTCATGCAAGCGCCTCCGCGCCCTGGCCATACCAGGCCATTCCGTGTCGGGCGCCACCGGCGAAGCCGATGCGGTTGACGACGATGATGCCGACGTCCACGCTGTCCTCCAGCTGGCCCAGGGCCCAGTCGACCACCTGCTCCGGGCTTCGATCCCGCTCGAGCTCCTCGTAGGCGCGGTAGGCCAACAAGGACTCCGCGATGTACTCGCCATCGCCCGTGGTCGCGACGGCCCCGCACTTGCCCGCGAACAGGCCGCATCCGGGCAACGGGACATCGCCGACGCGGCCGCGAAGAACGGTTGTCGTTCCCCCTGAGCTCAGGGCACCGGCGAAACCCTCGCCGTCCCAAGCCACGCTGCCCACGGTGTCTCCGCCGAGCGCCTCGCGCAGCGGCGTATCGAAGTTCCATGCCCGCTCGAGCTCGGCCCGTGACCACTCTCCGAGCGGGCCGGTGACTGAAACCAGCGCACGCAAGCGCTCCCGCGCAGCTTCCGTCGTCGGATCGAAGTCAGCGAAGCCGCAGCGTCGGGCGAACGCCGTCGCGCCATCACCCACGAGCAAGACATGCGGGGTCGCCAGCACCCGCCGAGCGACGTCGACGGGGTTCTTCACTCGCTCGATAGCCGCGACGGCACCGAACGCTCCGCTGCTCACCATGCACGACGCGTCCATCTGAATACTCTTGCCATCGAGGCGGAGGTTCGAACCGGTGCCGGCGTTGAAGCGCTCGTCGTCCTCGAGCATCCGTGTCGCTGCAACCGCGGCGTGGAGTGCGCCTTCTTGGCTCGCGATGATCGCGAGCCCTTCGAGGCACGCGAGCTTCGGTCCGTCTACGTTCGAGGGCTTCGAAGCTGATCCAGCGTGACAGACGACGAAACTCATCGAGTCGGGTGTAGCCGAAGCAGCCCCCTTAGTACACACTTCAAAAATTGCGACTCGCCCCACGGACCGAACGAGCACTCAATCGATGCCCCGCTTCTTGATTCCGATCGGTGGCAATGAAAAGCGGTCGGCCACGTCCGAGATCTTTCAGCAAATGGTCGAGTTGGCCGGCGGGACGGAGGCCAGGATCGTCATCGTGCCGACCGCAAGCGCGACGCCGGGCGAGCGAGCCCGCGACTACGAGGAGCTCTTCCGCGCCTTCCAGCCTGCGAGCGTTCAGACCGTGCACATCGGCGAGCGCCCGGATGCCGCGTCGCCCGAACTCTCCAGGATCATCCATGAGACCACCTTGTTCATGTTCGGGGGCGGCGATCAACTGCGCCTCTCGTCACTGATCGGCGGTACTCCACTGCACGATGCCCTGGTCGAGCGGTATCGCAGCGGGGAGTGCGTGGTCGCCGGAACTTCAGCCGGCGCGTCTGTCATTCCCGAGACGATGATCTTCCAGAACAATCGCTTTCGGTCGTTTCGGAAGGGTGGCATCGAGATGACGAAGGGCCTGGGCCTGATCAACGACGCGATCTTCGACACCCACTTCGTTCAGAGGTCACGGATCTCTCGTCTCGTCCATGCGGTCGCTACGAATCCCGCACTGCTCGGTCTCGGGATCGATGAAAACACGGGACTGATCATCGAGGATGAGACCACGGCGAAGGTGATCGGCACCGGAACGGTGCTCGTCGTGGACGGCCGCTCCATCGAGATCAACCACATCGGATACGCGGAGAACGGAGCCCCCTTCGCGCTGACCAATGTCCGCTACTCGGTCCTCACGCCGGACGTGGTCTACGACCTCAAGCTGCGGACGGTCGTTGACCCTGGCCCGACCGCGCCTCACAAGAGCATCGTTCCAGGACCAGCCGCCCCCAGTAAAGGGTGAGCGTCCGGCCGCGTGAGACACGCGCAACGGCCCCGAAGGCGGTCGGCACGCGCACACAGGCAACGCGACGCACGATGTGCGAGTCACGACGCCGCCGCCAGCGCCAACGAGCTAGCGGGCGAACGCGCAGTCGTCCACCGACGCCCGCGTTCCAGCCGCCCGAACCGTCCTGACCCGGCCGAGCGCAGCTCGGCCCCGGCGCGCAGCGCCGTTCGGGGGAAGCGAGGCGCAGCCGAGCCTTTCCCCCAGCGGCGCAGCCGCGCGTTAAACGGCATAGAAAATCACCAGCCTCGCGCAACCGTATCTTGCGTCATCTCGAGCCGGAAGCGGGCGCAGCCCGCACCGGCGAGGCGAATGCCCGTCGGCTCGGATCCACGGCAGACGCGCCGGTCTCCCCTCACCGGCACCCCTCCCTCCTCCTCCTTCCCCTCCCTTCCCCTCCCTCTTCTCTCAGAACAACCCCACCACCCGCCCCTCCCCGTCCACATCGATCGCATTCGCCGCCGGCACCTTCGGCAACCCCGGCATCGTCAGGATGCTTCCCGTCAGCACCAGCACGAAGCCCGCTCCCGCGCGCAGCTCGACGTCCCTCAGCGGGATGTCGAAGCCCCGCGGCCGCCCCTTCAGGGCCGGGTCCGTCGAGAACGAGTACTGGGTCTTCGCCATGCAGATCGGCAGGTGGCCGAAGCCGCGCTCCTCGAGGGCGTGGAAACGCGCACGTAGCTTGCTGTCCGCGATGATGTCGTCGGCGCCGTAGACCTCGCGCGCGATGCGCTTGACCTTGGCCAGGAGGCTCGAGTGGTCCGGGTAGAGGGGGCGGAAGTCCGCCTTGCCCTGGTCCACTGTCTCGACCAGGGCGCGGGCCAGGTCCTCTGCGCCTGCGCCGCCGTGCTCCCAGTGGCGCGAGCCTACGACCTTGGCGTCGATGCGCTCGGCGGCGCGCAGCAGCACGTCGAGCTCGTCCGGGTGGTCCCCCACGAACTCGTTGATGCAGACCAGCACCGGCACGCCAAAGCGGCGCACGTTCTCGACGTGCTTCTCCAGGTGCTCGATCCCGCGCTCGACCGCCTGCGGGTCCGGAGTCGAGAGAGCCGAGAGCTCGACCCCCGCCTGGAACTTGAGCGCGCGGATCGTCGCCACCAGCACCGCCGCGTCCGGACGCAGGCCGGCCGCGCGGCACTTGATGTCGAAGAACTTCTCCGCCCCCAGGTCGGCGCCGAAGCCCGCCTCGGTCAGGGTGTAGTCGGACAGGCCCAGGGCCATGCGCGTGGCGAGCACGCTGTTGCAGCCGTGGGCGATGTTGCCGAAGGGGCCCGCGTGGACGAAGGCCGGATTGTTCTCGAGGGTCTGCACCAGGTTCGGTGCGAGGGCGTCCTTGAGCAGGGTCGTCATCGCGCCCTGGGCACCGATGTCCGCCGCCGTGACCGGCTCGCGGCTGAAGGTGCGGCCCACTTCGATGCGCCCCAGGCGCTCGCGCAGGTCGACCAGGGAGACGGCCAGGGCGAAGGCCGCCATGACCTCCGAGGCGGCCGTGATCTCGAAGCCCGACTCGCGCGGCCTCGAGTTACCGATGCCGCCCAGCCCCCGCACGATGTCGCGCAGGGCGCGGTCGTTGTTGTCGAGCACGCGCTTCCAGGTCACGCGCCGCGGGTCGATGCCCAGGACGTTGCCCTGGTGGATGTGGTTGTCCACCATCGCCGCCAGCAGGTTGTGGGCCATGCCGATGGCGTGGAAGTCACCGGTGAAGTGCAGGTTGATGTCCTCCATCGGCACCACCTGCGCCCGTCCGCCCCCGGCCGCACCGCCCTTCATGCCAAAGCAGGGGCCCAGGGACGGCTCGCGCAGACAGACCACCGTGCGCTTGCCGATGCGGTTCAGGGCGTCGCCCAGCCCGACGGTGGTCGTCGTCTTGCCCTCCCCCGCCGGCGTGGGCGAGATGGCGGTGACCAGCACCAGCTTGGCCTGGGGCCGCCCCTCGAGGCGCGGCAGGAGCGAGAGCGCCACCTTGGCCTTGTTGCGGCCGTAGGGCACCAGGTCGTCGGCCGAGATGTCGAGCCGTGCGGCGACCTCCTCGATGGGCAGCAGCTTGGCCTCGCGGGCGATCTCGATGTCGGAGGGATAGTCGTTCGGGGTGGGCACCATGGCCGCAGACTAGCCCGAACCTCTCACGGGCTCCACCGTGCTGCGCCCGTAGCTCATCCGTGCTCGCGTGCGGCCTGCAGGGCCTCGAGCCAGCCCGTCCCGAAGCGCGTGTCCGGCTCGAGGTGGTGGCCCTCGCTCCACTCGTTCCACGAGGCCACGAAGACCAGGGGATCGTGGGGCCGGGTCGCGCGGGCGAAGCGCAGGGCCGCCGCCAGGTGCGCGCCGAAGTGCTGCGGATGCTCCCCCACCACCACGGGCGACCAGGGGTACTTGCCGGGCCGCTCCGCGCCGAAGTCGAGGGCCCGCGGCGAGGCGTCCCAGCCCGTGGCCACCGCGGGCAGGTAGGGCAGACCGGCGCCCGCGCCGAAGCCCGCCCACTCGGCCTCGCGCCGCGCGGCGAGCTGCGCGTAGTCCTGCAGGCGAGGGCCCTTCCACTCGGGCAGAAAAACGTAGTGCGTGACGGCATCGAAGCCGAGGGCCGCCACACGCCCGAGGGCCTCCGGCGCGGGCTCGATCGCGGCCAGAAACATGTCGCCGAAGCCGTTCGCCGCCAGCCAGCCGCGAGCGGCGCGGATCGCTTCGGCCACCCCCTCCTCTCCCAGCTCGCGCAGGAAGAAGGTCGAGTCGTAGATCGCGAAGTAGGGACGCCCCTCGACCTGCATGTAGTTCGCGCGCGCGAAGTACTGCGTCGCGACCAGGCGCACCAGCTCGACGAAGTCCTCGACGTCGGTCGGGACACGTCGCTCGCCCTCGATCACCGGCAAGTCCGCGCGGCGCACGGGCAGGATGCGGCGCGGCATGCGGTTGGCCCAGAAGACCGCGAAGGGCGCGGCGCTGCCCTCGGGCGAGCCCAGGAAGCCCTGCTCGAGGGCGTCCTCGAAGACGCGCTTGCCGCGGCACCAGAAGACACCGTGCACGAAGGCGTCGATGCCGTGGGCACGGCCGAGGGCCACGCGCCGCCCGACCTCGGCGGGGTCGCGGTCGTCGTAGGTGCCCCAGGCCGGCAGGCGCGGCTGGAGGTGGCCGTCGAAGCGCGGCCGGCAGCCGGTCACGAGCTCCCACTCGGTGAAGCCCGGATGGAAGCTCTCGTCGCGCTCCGGCGTGGGATGCCAGCCGGAGTAGACGTACGCGGCGACCCGCGGGGCGCCCGCCCGCGTCGTGTCAGCCGCCGCTGCCCGCCTCTTCGCGCTGGCGCCGGCGCTCCTCGCGCTGGCGCTCCATGCTCTGCTGCGCGTCGGGGGAGGGCGCGCCCGGGGTGTCGAAGGCCGGCGGCGCGAGCTCGTCGGGGTCCAGGGACGCGAGGGCCAGCTCCACGCCGCGGACCACGTCCGCCAGGCCGGCTTCCCCGGCGCGGGCCTGCAGCGTGCGCGCGGTGGCGACCGACGAGAGGCCCAGGCCGTCCAGGCTGCCGGCGGCGTCCGGGCTCTGCTCGAAGGAGGCCTGGAGCAGCGCGAGGGCGCGCTCGTGCTCGCCGCGCTCGAGGGCGATGCGCGCCTGTCCCCCCAGGGCCATGGCCATGAAGTGCCTGGCGGTGGGCGCGTGGTCCGCGTCCTCGGCCAGGGCGGCGGCGTAGTGCTCGATGCCCCGCTGGTAGGCGGCCTGGGCCGCGTCCACGCGGCTCGCGCGGCGGTAGAACTCGGCCGAGACCAGGGAGGCGTAGCCCGCGAAGAGCTCCAGGTTCGGCGGCGCGTCCTCCCGCGCCAGCCACTCCTCGTAGGTCTTCTCGAGCCCCGCGATGCCCTTGTCGTACAGGACGCGCCCGCGCAGGCGGTCGTGCAGGCCCCAGGAGTCGGGGAAGCGCTCGAGCCCGTCCATCAAGACCTTTTCGGCCTGGGCCCCGGCGCCCAGGCGGCGCAGGAAGTCATGGTGCCGGGCGACGTCGAGGTCCCTGGTCTGGGGGTGGCCCGCCAGCACCGAGTAGGCCGCGTGCACGTCGGTCAGCCACTCGGGCGGCCAGTCCTCCTTGCTGCGCAGGGCGCGCGTGATGCGCCACTCGCGGGCCTCGGCGAAGATCGAGAGCACCGCGATCGAGGCCCAGGTCTCGTCCTCGACGCGCGTCTCCGGCTTCTTCGCCATCGCCGCCTCGGCGCGCTCGAAGGCCGCGCGCCGTCCCCAGGGACCGCCGTTCGCGGTCGGCGGGTCGGCCAGGTTGTACTCGCTGATCGCCAGCACCGCGTCGAGACGCCAGTCGTCCTCGCCCAGCTCCTCCGCGCGCTGCGCGGCGCGGCGCGCGTCCTCGAACATCAGGCGCGAGTAGCGCCGCTCGGTCCCGGGCGCCACGGCCAGGGCCAGGGACGACTGGGCCATCTCGAGCTGCAGCCCGCCGTCCTCGGCGCGCGACTGGAAGGCTTCGTACTGTTCCTCGAGGCGCGCGGCGAGGGCCGACTCGTCCACGTCGCGCTGCTGCGCTTCGAGCTCGTCCAGGGCCGTCGCCCAGGCGCTCACGTCGACCGACTCGGAGCGCTTGGCCAGGCCGCGGTGCACCACGGCCAGGGTCTTGGCGTGGGGATGGTCGGCGCCCAGGCGCTCGAGGGCCGCGACCAGCAGCGCGCGTTCCTGCTCCTCCATGGGGACGCGCAGGGCCTCGGCGATGAGGGCCACGGCGCCCGGTGCGCTGGAGCGCGCCAGGGCCGCGCGGGCCTGCTTGGCCAGCTCGACGTCGAGCCCGAAGACGGCCAGGCGCAACACGTCGACCGGGACGTCGACGCCGGCCGACGCGGCGCGGGTCAGGATGCGCCGGCGCAGCGTGCGGTCGCCCTTGACGTAGGCCTGCTCGACCGCCTCGCGGTCCTTGACGTGGCGACTGGTGACGCGCTCGAGCAGCGGCTTGTCGTCGCGCGCCTCGAGCGGCGGCAGGTCGCGGCCCTCGACGCCCTTGGACACCGCCCCGAAGACCGATTCGGTGTCGAAGGCGTAGTAGACGTCGTAGTACTCGGTGCCGTCGAGCTCGACGCCGATGTGCCGCGGCGCGACCCGTGTCTCGTCCAGGTAGCGCTCGTAGACGATGGGCTCGAGGGCGATGTGCTCGCCGCAGGTGACGCTACCGAAGCGCGGGCAGGGGATGCGCTCGCCGTTCTCGTCGAAGTCACGGGGCGTGTGGCGGTAGACCGAGGCCATCACCGTGACGTAGGGCTCGTACAGCTTGGCGATCTCCGGGTCGCGGTAGCGCACGCCGGCGTAGTGCTCGCTGGCGATCTCGCCGTCCATGGTGACGCAGTCCCGCGTCGGCCGGCCGGTCTCACGGGCGACGATCTCGGCGTCCTCGAAGGAGCGCTGCCAGGTGATCCGG
>JAJFFA010000740.1 GCA_021776885.1 Planctomycetota bacterium | reverse complement strand
TGCGCTTCAGGGTCGCCATGACCTCGTCGCGGGCCGAGGCGTCGGGGCGAAAGACCTCCGAGTCGACGTCCTCGGCCTGGAAGCAGTTGACGCCGACCACACTGCGCTGGCCGCGCTCGACGGCGCGCTGCCAGGCCAGGGCACTGCGGTGGATCTCGCGCTGGACGAAGCCCTCCTCGATCGCGGCCACCGCACCGCCGCGGGCATCGACCTCCCCCATCAGCTCGAGGGCGCGGCGCTCGACCTCGTCGGTCAGGGCCTCGACGTAGGGCGAGCCGCCGAGGGGGTCGATGACGTCGGCCACGCCCGACTCGTTGGCCAGGATCTGCTGCGTGCGCAGGGCCACCCGGGCCGAGGCCTCGGTCGGCAGCCCCAGGGCCTCGTCGCGCGAGTTGGTGTGCAGGGACTGGGTCCCGCCCAGCACCCCGGCCAGGGCCTGGACCGTGACGCGCACCACGTTGTTCTCCGGCTGCTGGCTGGTCAGCATCGAGCCCGCGGTCTGGGTGTGGAAGCGCAGGGAGAGGCTCTTGTCACTCTTGGCACCGAACTCGTCGCGCATGATGCGCGCCCACATGCGCCGCGCAGCGCGGAACTTGGCCACCTCCTCGAAGAGGTGGTTGTGGGCGTTGAAGAAGAAGGAGAGCCGCGGCGCGAAGTCGTCGACCTCCAGACCGGCGTCGATCGCGGCGCGCACGTAGGCGCGGCCGTTGGAGAGGGTGAAGGCCAGCTCCTGGACCGCAGTCGAGCCCGCCTCGCGGATGTGGTAGCCGGAGATCGAGACCGTGTTCCAGAGCGGCACGTGCCGGGCGCAGAAGGCGATCAGGTCCGTGGTCAGGCGCATCGAGGGCCCGACCGGGAAGCGGTAGTTGCCGCGCGCGGCGTACTCCTTGAGGATGTCGTTCTGGACCGTGCCGCGCAGCTTCTCCGGCGCCACGCCCTGCTTCTTGGCCAGGGCCACGTAGCCGCACAACAGGAAGGCGGCGGTGGCGTTGATCGTCATCGAGGTCGAGACCTGGCCCAGGGGGATGCCCTCGAAGAGCTGCTCGAGGTCGGCCAGGCCATTGATCGGCACGCCCACCTTGCCCACCTCGGGGGCCGCCAGCTCGTGGTCCGAGTCGTAGCCGATCTGGGTCGGCAGGTCGAAGGCGGTCGAGAGCCCCGTCTGGCCCCCATCGAGCAGCAGCCGGAAGCGCTTGTTCGTCTCGCGCGCGCTCGAGAAGCCCGCGTACTGGCGCATGGTCCAGAGGCGCCCGCGGTACATGGTCGGCTGCACGCCGCGGGTGAAGGGGAACTCCCCGGGGAAGCCGCCGTCGGGAGCGTCTCCGTAGAGCGGCTCGAGGGGGATGTCCGAGGGTGTGGCGAAGGCCTCTTCGCGCTCGGGGCGACGCGCGGTGGAGGGCGCCCAGACGCGCTCCTTCCAGGCCGCAGCGCCTTCGACAGCGCCGCGGTTCGAGGCCTGCGTGGGGGATTCAGAGCCTTGCATGGGGGAGTCCGGCTGCGGCTGCGGGGGCGACGGGCGAACATCCTAGAGAGTCGCGCGCCGGGGACGCAATCGGGGCCGGGAAACGATCCGGGCGACCCCTGTGGGCCGTGGGAGACGGGTGTGGTGCCCTCGAGCGCGCTGACCGTACGCTGCACTCCATGAATCAACCCAGGATGCAGCCCGACCGACGCACGCTCCTGTACGGGCTCGCGGCGGCCGCCGGGGGCGGGATGGGTCTGGCGCGCACGCGACGTGTCGAGGACGAGGCCCGGCGCGAGGCTGCGCGGGGCTCCTCGGCCCTCGCCACGGGCGAGCCCCAGGCCATGGCGTACGAATCGCTGGAGGGATTCCTGAGCAAGGAGCAGCTCCACTGGCACCACGACTCGCACTACGTGGGCGCGCTGCGCGGCTTCCTGGCCCTCGACGCCGAGCCCACGGGTTCGCACCGCGCGCGCATCGCCAAGGGCAACAGTGTGCTGCTGCACGAGTTGTACTTCGACAACATGACGGCGGCAGCCAGCACGCCGGGCGAGGTCGGCGCCGCGGCCCTGGCCCGGCGCTTCGGCTCGGTCGAGCGCTGCGTGGAGGACTTCGCCGCCGCCGCGAAGAGCTGCCGCGGCTGGGCAGTCCTCGCGTACCAGCCGATCAACGGCAAGCTCTACAACACGGCCTCGGACTCCCACGACGATGGCCCCGCCTGGTGCGGCGTGCCCCTGCTGGTCGTGGACGTGTACGAGCACTCCTACTACATCGACTTCCAGAACCGGAAGGCCGACTACGTCGACGGCTTCGTCGAGCACATCGACTGGGGCGCCGTCGAAGCCCGCCTGCGCAACTGCGCGGAGTAGCGCACCGGGCGACGACGAGGCCGCAGCGCAAGCCCCGTGGCTAGCCCTGGAGTCAGCGCTCAGCGCTCCCTGGGGCGGCGCGCTTCCTTACGCGAGCCACACAATACCCCCGGCGCGCTGACGGCGTACCCTGGGCTGCGGGCGCCCGGAGGCAGCGGCCTCCGATTTCTTCGAATCAGACCGAACGAGCGTGGGCGAATCGACGCCAGTGGTCAGCGTAGGCCGCCGTTCCAGACTGGCGCCCCGTGTCCCCGCCGTTCGAGACCTGCCCATGAAGCACCCCGTCCTCGCCCTCCTGCTCCTGGCCGCCCTCGGAGGCGGCGTGGCCCTGTGGTGGACCCTCGACGAGGGCGACGGCGATGCCTCGCCGATCGATGCGGAGCTGGCCGCCGCGGCCGCCACGGACCCAGGTGAGGCCCCCCCGTCTGCGGCGCCGGAGGCCCTGGCCGCAGACGTCGAGGGTGCCGCTGCACCCCGCCGCGAGGCCGAGGCGGGTGCGGGCGGCGGCACGACCCACACCTCCGTCGCGGGTCGCATCGAGCTGAACGACGCCTGCGCGGACATGACCGGGCTCGAGGCCCTGGTCTTCGCCCGCGCCATGGGCGTGGACGGCGTGGCGACGGCGGCCCACAAGGACGAGGGCGTGCTGGCCCGCGCCGCCGTCCTCGCCGACGGCAGCTTCCGCGTCCCCGTGCAGAGCGACTCCGCGGAACTGCACGTCGCCCTGTACGGCCCCTTGCACTACTCGCCCAGCGTCGAGGCACGTGCCGGCGCCGAGGACGTTGTGCTGCGGGCCCGCCCGGGCGCCGTGATCGAGGGTCGCGTCACTTTCCCCGATGACGACCCCGGCGAGGAGAACATCGAGGAGCTGGACCTGCGCCTGTCCCTCGACGCGGCGAAGGCCAACCCGATGGCCATCGCGAAGCTCGACGCGATCAGCATCCCCTTCCACCCCCAGGCCGACGGGAGCTTCCGCTTCCTGGGCGTGCCCACGGGCATCAACTACGTACTCGACGTCCTGCCCGAGCACTTCGCGGCCCAGCGCGTGAGCTTGAAGAACATCGAACCCTGTGAGCAGCGCCGGGTCGATGTGGTGCTGAACCACGGCGGCGGAGTGCGCGGCGTCGTCGTCGATGGCAGCGGGGCACCGGTCCCGGGCGCCGAGGTCGGGGCCTACCTCGTCGGCGCCTGGTTCGGCTTCGACGACCGCGAGGTGCGCGAGGCGACGGCGGACGCGAAGGGCGAGTTCGAGCTGCTCGCGGTGACGCCGGGGACGATCAACCTGAAGGCCCGCGCCGAGGGCTTCCTGGAGAGCCGCAAGGTCGCCGTCGAGGTGGAGCGAGGCGCCGTCGTCCTCGCCGATCCGCTCACGGTCGAGAACGGCAAGTCCATCGCCGGGCACGTCACCTGGCCGGACGGCCGCCCCGCCCAGGGCGCCAACGTGCGCGTCGAGTTCGACCGCGCATTCATGGCCGGTCCCTCCGCCATGAACGCCCTGCGCGGCAGCTCAGGCAGCGCGAGCAGCAAGGCCGACGGCAGCTTCCACGTCGACGGCCTGGGCGCCGGCCCGTTCACCGTGCGCGCCAGCATCAACCCCGAGGCCGGCGACGATCCCTCCACGACCATGGAGGCACGCACGGATGCGGTCCAGCCGGGGACCCTCGGGATGCAGCTCGTGCTGCACCCGCCGATGGGCGTGCACGGCCGCGTCCTCGACGACGAGGGCGCACCGATCCCGAGCTTCAAGGTGCATGCGTCGCGCATGAGCGAGGGCGCGATGGGGAGCTTCAGCCTGGAGAGCACGAAGTCGAACTTCGAGGACGAGGAGGGACGCTTCCTCCTGACCGGGGTCAGCGACGGCACGTGGAAGATCTTCGCCCAGGTCGAGGGCTTCGTGCACCCCCAGCCCGTCGAGCTCGAGCTGCCCTGCCCGACCGAGGACGACCCCGTGATCCTGACCCTGGTGCGCGCCGCGACGATCCGCGGCAGCGTGCGCGGCCCGGGGGGCGAGGGCGTCGCGGGAGCCAGCGTGCTGACCGATGACGGACAGCCCGCCTGGACCAAGCAGCTCTCGAGCGGCCCACCCGCTCCGGAGGCCGAGAGCCTCGAGGGCGGAGCCTACGAGCTGACGGGGCTGCCGCCGGGCGCCATCGCGGTCTACGCCGACGGGGACGACTACGCCCGCGGCGCGCCCCAGACCGTGGACCTCGTGGCGGGCCAGGTGCTGGAGGGCATCGACCTGACCCTGTCCCTCGGCGGCACCCTGCTGGGCGAGGTCTACGGCAACGATGGCGAGCTGGCCGAGGGCCAGTTCGTGGTCTGCAACAACCTCAAGACCATGGCCAACCACATGGCCGTCTCCGACGAGAACGGCGAGTTCGTGATCGAGCACATGGACCCGGGCATGTGGCAGGTGATCGCCATGAACCGCGGCGCCGACTTCAGCAACGCGCAGGAGGGCGGCAACATGGCCGGCATGCTCGAGTCGATGAAGATGAGTCAGGCCGACATCATCGAGGGCCAGACGACCGAGGTGCAGCTCGGCGCCCCCCCCGCCGATCCGGTCACGGTGCACGGTCGCGTGACCCACGCCAAGCAGCCCTACGAGGGGGCCCTGGTCAGCTTCTACCCGGAGGGCGGCAAGCTCTACGAGCGCATGCGCTTCGCCCCGGTGGACGAGGACGGCCGCTACGAGATCGTGCTCGATGGCCCGGGCACCTACGTGGTGAACGTGCAGCGCACGGGCTCGATGGCGGGTCAGCAACAGACGATCGAGTTCTCGCGCGAGATCCCCAAGTCGGACGACCATCGCCTGGACCTCGAGATCCCCCTGGGGCGTATCTCGGGCAGCGTGCGCGGTCCCTCGGGCGAGCCCGCCTCCGGGGCGCGCATCACCCTCTCCCCCGCCGGTGGTTTCCGCAGCGACGCCCTGCTCGGCGGCCAGTACTCGGAGATCGTGACCGACGCCGAGGGGCGCTACGACCTCGAGGGTCTGCGCCCGGGGCGCTACACCCTGGCCGCCGGGGGCGCGCCCTTCTTCAGCCTGGGCGAGTCGAACGCCGCCCATGGACGCGTCCTGAAGGCCGCCCTGGACCTGGACGAGGACGAGTGGATGCAGAACGTCGACTTCCACCTCGAGCCCCCCGGATCCCTCACCGTGCGCGTCACCTCCGGCGGCTCCCCGGCCTCGGGGGCCCACGTGTTCGTGCGCGATGCCAGCGGTGCGATCCTCGAGCCCTTCTCCCTGGCGACGACCGACGCCACCGGCAAGCGCACCCAGTCGGGCCTGGCGCCGGGGGACTACACGGTCACCTCGCGCCTCGCGGGGGCCGTCAGCGCGGAGAGCTCGCAGGTCACCGTCCGCGCCGGCGACGAGAGCCAGGTCAACCTGGCCCTCGAGGAGGGCACGATCCTCTGGATCCGCCTGACCCACGAGGGCGAGCCCGTGAAGGCCAAGGTGCGCGTGACGGACTCCGAGGGCCGCGAGTGGGGCGGCATGTTCGGAATGGACGACCTGCAATCCCTGTACATGGAAGGCGGCTTCTCCCCCACCGAGCACCGCCTGGGCCCGCTGCCCGCAGGACGCTACCGCGTGGAGGCAGAGAACGCGGAGGGCAAGAGCACGTCGAAACCCGTGACGCTTTCCGGGGGAGAGCGCAAGCTGACCCTGCGCCTGAAGTAGTCCGAGCCCGCCCCACCATGACCAAGAACAGTCCCGCGTTCCTCGCGCTCCTCCTCGCCGTCCTGGCCCTCGTCGGGGGCCTGCTGTGGAGCGCCCTCGGGGGCACGGACGACGACCGCTCCGATCCGGTGTCCGACTACGCGCCCGAGGCGCGGGACGGAGATCCCGGCGCCGGCCCCGACCAGCTCACGCCCAGCGAGCCCGAGCTGGCGCGGGCCAACGTCGAGGCGGGACCGAGCGGCGTGGAGCGCGCGGCGGCCTGGAGCGACGGCGGGCCCGAGCTCCAGGTGCTGGTGAACGCTCCGGCGAACACGCCCCTGGACGAGACCCTGGCCGTGGTCGTGATCACGAGCGCCGACCCCGAGCACGAGCTCGACGGCCTGCTGCAGCGCGTGCGCCGTCAGCCCACGTGGAAGCTGCGGCGCGAGCAGCTGGAGAAGGACGACAAGGTCGCCTGGGCGCGGCTGCCCCTCGAGGCTGGACGCGCCTCCCTGCCCCTGCCCTCCGCAGCCCACCACGGCGGGGTGTTCCTCGACGGACGCTTCCTGTACGAGGAGCAGTCGACGCAGTTCGCCCTGGCGGACGGACTCGAGCCCTTGACCCTCGAGGGCCAGCTCGGCGCCTGGGTGCACGGCCTGGTCGAGCTGCCCGCGGGCATCCCCGCCGATGCAGAGCTGGCCGGCAAGCTGATGATCGGCGCGGCGA
>JAJFFA010000739.1 GCA_021776885.1 Planctomycetota bacterium | reverse complement strand
CCCCTCGGGGGGCGGGCGGCCCCCGGGGGCGCCCCACGGCTCCCCGGACCTCCACCAGGAGTTCACCGCGTGCCGCTTCCATCGCGCTCACCCTACGCAGGTCGCGCGGGAAATCACGTCAGCAAGGCGTATCCTCTACCGCGCTCAGGCCGAGGAAGGCAGCGATGGACCCGGAACAGATCGAAGACGTCCTGGCCGCCTGCGGGGCGCGGCCGGGAACCCTCGGCCCGGGGCCGACCCGGGAGCTCGACGAGCGCGGCTTCGTCGTGCTGAGAGACGTGGTGGACCCGACCTGGCTCGAGGAGCTGCGCACGGGCTGCAGCGTCTGCGCAGACCCCCTGCGCCCGGGCACCGTCCACACCCGGGGCCTGGCCACCCACAGCGAGGCCTTCGACCGGGTCTACACCGAGCCCCGGGTCCTGGCCGCCGTGTACCACGTGCTGGGCCGCGACTTCGTGCTGAGCCAGCTCGAGGGCCGCGCCCCCTCGCCGGGGCACGGGGCCCAGGGCCTGCACGCCGACTGGCTGCCGCGGCCGCCGGGGGATCCCTTCGCGGTGGTCAGCTCGATCTGGATGCTCGACGACTTCGACGCGGCGAACGGGGCGACGCGCCTGGTCCCCGGCAGCCACCTCGATCCGCGACCGGTGCCCCCCGCCCTGCGCGCCCATGATGCGCGCCACCCGGACGAGGTCCATGCCGCGGGCGCGGCCGGCTCGGTGCTCGTCTTCAACGGGCACCTCTGGCACGCCGGGAGCAGCAACACGAGCGAGCGCCCGCGGCGGGCGCTGCAGTGCGTCTTCCACGCCCGCGACCGCCGCGCCCCGGGTCAGGCGCCCTTCGGGGCGCCGCAGCGCCTCTCCCCCGTACAGCGCCGGCTGCTCGGGATCGACTGACGGAACAGGGCTGGGAGGCGCGTGCCCATGGCCTACACTCCCCGCCCTTGGACGTCTCCCCCGCCCCCCACGACGACGTCGTCGTCCACCAGGCGCCGCAGCGCAAGGAGGTCGCGGAGCGCGCCCTCGTGCTCCAGGCCCTCGGCATCCCGCACCGCATCCAGGGGCATCCGGGGGGCTTTCTCCTGGCCGTGCCCCTGACACACGCGGGCCCGGCGCGGCTGGAGCTGCAGCGCTGGACCCAGGAGAACGTCGGCTGGCCCCCGCGCTACGACACCCCCGAGCTGCTCTCGACGGGCAAGGTCGGCGCGGCGCTCTACATCATCGGCTTGATCGCCTGGTTCCCGGCCGGGCTCTACGGCTTCATGGGCCACAACATCTGGCGCATCGGCCGCGTCGACGCCGCGCGCATCCGCGCCGGTGAATTGTGGCGCACGGTCACGGCCCTGACCCTGCACGCGGACCTCTCGCACCTGGTGGGCAACCTGGTCTTCGGCACCGTCTTCGCGGTGCTCGCCTCGCACTCCCTGGGCTCGGGTCTGGCCTGGCTGTGCTTCGTGGGCTCGGGCGCCCTCGGCAACCTGATCAACGCCTGGTTGCAGGACCCGAGCCACACGGCGATCGGGGCCTCGACCGGAGTCTTCGGAATCCTCGGCGCCCTCTCCGCCTACGAATGGACCCGGCGCCACAGCCTGCGCTTCCCGCCCATGCGCCGCTGGGCCCCCATGGCCGCCGGCGCCACCCTGCTGGGCTACCTGGGCATGGGCCGCGAGGGCGGCAACACGGACGTGATGGCCCACGTCTGGGGCCTGGTCGCCGGCGCCCTGCTGGGCGTGGTGCTCGGCCGCACCCAGGCCCCCGCGGCCACCACCCGCGCCGGCCGCCAGACCCTGTGCGGTGTGGCGGCGCTGGTGATCGTGTTCGTGTGCTGGGCCATCGCCTGGGGCAGCTGACCCTCTCCGGGTCCATCCGTGATCACGGGCAGAACACGATCTCCACTCCATCCGACAAGTTGAAGCCAGATCCGAGCGGCCCACCCGGGTCGCGATACCAGAACTGAAATGTCGTCGTGGCGAATGGCACGATCCTTCGCTCGTTGGCGACGGACGTGAAGTCGAGCGTCCGCAAGGCCGAACCGACCTGGCTCGTTTGGACCGCTGGGTACAACCGGAACGTTCCCCCATACGACCCGGGACCGACGCAGCGCAGACCGTCACCGAACGGGGAGGCGACTCTCGCGCCACCGAAGTAGAACAGGCCCGTGCGGTTGCCCACAGCTCCGTCGACTTGAAGGAAGAAGTCGTTCACGGTCAGGCTGGGAGTTCCCAGACCCACGATGACGGCGGACGTCCCGACGGAGTTGGTCCCTCCCGAACAGAATGAGTTCCGGGCACATTCGCATTCGTCGGGAACTCCGTTGGAGTTGGCGTCTTCGCTCAGAGCGGTAGCGATGTCACATTCATCCGGCACGCCATTGTTGTTGCAATCCTCACTCTCGCACTCGTCTGGGACACCGTTCCCCTGGCAGTCCTGGCTCGTACCGTTACCAATGTCCAAGTCATCCGCTACGCCGTTGCCATTGCAATCGGTCGAAAACGTCGGATTGTCCGCGTCGTCGTCCGACGTGACCACCATGGCGAAGGCTGTCCCCGATCCATGGTCTTCGAGCTGTAGCGCGAGCACGTTTGTGCCAGTGCGCGTGAGCGCAGCCGGAACGTCAACGACGTGCTCCCACCGAAATGCCGGCCCCTCAGCGTTGAAGCTGAAGTTGGAGTCGATCCCGTTCAGGTGCAGACTCTCGATCCCGTTGTCAACCGCTATCCAGATCGTCACGGCCGTCGGCGCGGCAAGCTGAAACTCCGTACGCACGTATGGGTCGAAGTTCGAGGACCAGGCTATCCCTCCCGGAAACTGCCCCGCGTTGGGAGCCTGGGGTCCGAACGCGTTGGGGAGGTCGGCTCCGAAACTACTCCCGAACGCACCGGTCCCCGTGAACCAAGGTGAATCGTCGAAGTCGATTGCCGACCAGTTCGGGGGAACCACTGGAATCGTGGTCGCCGCGGTCGCGTTCACGTAGCGGTAGGACGCATTCTCCGGCAGGAAAATCTCCAGCGTTCCGCCGATGGCCGGCGACGTAAGGATCAAGAGGGCGATGGGCAAGATGATTCCATGGAGCATTGTCACCTCCAGGTGAGCAGTGGGTCGGAGAAGGACTCGGAGTTGTGGGAGCCAGGCAAGCGACGGACACCCACCCGGCAACCCTCAACTGTGGTTGCAGGAATCGAGACGTCCCGTCACTCGCAGAACGACACTTCGAGCGCGCTGGACGCATTGAAGCCAGCACCACCTGCCGCACCGTCCCGGTACCAGAACTGAAACGTCCACAAGCTTCCCGGAATGACCGCGCTTGCACCCGTCCCAGCAGGACCGACTGTGAAGTCGATGTGCTTCGATAGCGCGCCGCCATTGCCCACCGTCGCCGGATTCCCCAGGCGGAACACTCCCGAGGCCCCCCCGACACAGAGCACGCCGTCGCCGAAGGGGACCGGGTGGCGTGAGTCGCCATAGAAGAAAAGGCCGGAGGCTCCGGGGGGAGCGTCCCAGATCCGCAAGCGGAAGTCGTTCAGACTCACCGAGTTCAGGCCATCGGCTGCGATGTTCGCGGTCCGCCCCGTGGAGTTGGGCAAGCTCGTGCATGCGCTGGTAGGTGCGTCGATCATGGATACGTCACTCGTGCGGTACGCCACGAATGGAGCGGCACCCGTCGTGTGAAAGAAGACGAGGTAGGCCTCGATCGCTCCGGGGACGATCCGGGGGTCTGCCATCGACTGCACGGCCGAGAATGCGGGGCTGCCAATGACCGCTCCTTGGCAAGCGGAGACGCTGGAGGGGCCAGTTGCCGTCGCCAGCACACTCGGAGGCTCGGAAGCGGGGCTAGCGCATCCCTGATACGCAAGGAACACGCTGGCGCACCAGCCGCTGCCAGGAGTCAGTCCGGCCAGGCCGGGCAAGCCAGCCCAGAGCGCTTCGTGCAAGGGCCCGGCCTGATCGAAGGCTCCAGGCAGAGTCCCGCCCGGAAGGTTGCGGACGGCATCGGCGAAGTAGGCGTCGAAGATCGGGACATTGGGGTCGGAAGGCCCTTGGCCCAGCGCGGGCGCCATGGGCACGATCACGCTCACCACGAGAACGACGGCGAGTGAGACTTGGTTCAGCTTCATGGGTAGAGCGGCTCGCGGCGGGTTGCGGACTAGCCCTCCGATCTAGCCTCGGAGGGCGCTCGAACGAGTCGAGTAGTCTTGGCAGGGGCTAGCGCAAGAGAGACCAGACGCTCATCCGCGAGAAACTTCGACCCCGCGCGTGCTCGAGCCCCCCGGCCTTCCGGACCTCACCATGGCTGGCCTCGGTCTCTCGGCCTGACGCGCTGATAGCCATCGGCTATGCTCGGCGGCCGTACTTCCCCATGCCGAGCTCCACCGAAGACCTCCTCAATCGCTGGTATCGCGGTGACCGTGATGCCTTACGGGAGCTCGTGGAACAGAACAGCGTGTGGGTCAAGCGCAGGGTGCGTGAGCGGCTCGGAGACAAGCTGCGGCAGATCGGCGAGAGCGACGACTTCGTGCAGGAGTCGATGCTCGATTTCATGGAGTACACGCCGAGGTTCAAGGTTCGCGGGCAAGCCCAGCTGCGAGCCCTGCTGGCCCGCGTCGTAGAGAACGCGATCCGAGACCAGAACGACTACTGGTTCAAGGCGCGGCGTAGGGCGTTGAGCAGGGCGTGCCCCGTACCGGCGGATTCGGTCCTGGACCTGGCGCCGGGGGGTCGAGCCACCACGCCGCCGGACGAGCGTTCGGCGCAGAACGAGCTGGATGCGCTGCTGCGTCTAGCCGTGGAACTACTCGACCCCGACGACCGCCGAGTTGTCGTCTTGCGGCACTGGGACGAGCACGAGTTCACCACGATCGGCGACGAACTGGGGTTGACCCCGGACGGCGCGCGAAAACGCTACGAGCGGGCGCTGCCCAAGCTCGGCGCCATCCTGAAGCGCTTGCGAAGGGGGGACCTGGAATGGGCAAGTTGAGGCAGTTTCTTGTCTGGCCCGGACGCCACCCCCCCCTTGGGTGGTCGACATGACCAGCGAGGGACCCGCTCGAGGAGCACATGGTGGGCTGCTGAGACTGCAGTCCGCCATGCGGCTCTACCTGGAACATTCGGGCGAGCGGGCGCCGCAGACCGACGAGGCGTTCCTTGAGAGGCACTCCGAGTTGGACGACATCCTGCGACCTCTGCTGCTGGGAGCGTCCTGGCCCGGTGGAGAGAGCCCGGAGCCTTCGGCCTTGCCGAAGGTTCCGGGTTACCGGCTCATCGGTGAACTCGGGCGCGGGGGCGCGGGGATTGTCTACGAGGCCGTGCACAAGCGGCTCGACCGACGGGTTGCCATCAAGGTTCTCTCACCAGAGCGGCGCCTCAATCCGCGCTGCATTGCACGCTTCCGACGCGAAGCTCGGGTCGGGGGCGAACTGCAGCACCCGGCAATCGTATCGGTCATCGATGCAGGAACGGTGGGCGGGGTCGAGTACCTCGTGCAGGGTCTGGTGCCTGGCGGGCGCTCCCTCGACCATGAGATCGACGAGGCTCGCCGCCGGTCGGCGCTCGGGGTCGAACACTTCAGACACGTGGCGCGCGCGATCGCACAGGCCGCGCGGGGCCTCGATGCCGCCCACGCGGCCGGCGTGGTCCATCGAGACGTGAAGCCCAGCAACCTGCTGGTTACCCCCGATGGGGAGATCCGGGTCGCAGACTTTGGGCTCGCCCGCTCCGAAGACTCCCTCTCGGTCTCCCATAGCCTCGCGACCATCGGGACGCCCCTCTACATGAGTCCCGAGCAGGCGACAAAGGGCGACGAGGTGGGACCCGCCAGCGACGTGTTCGCCCTGGGCGCGACGATGTACGAGGCGCTGACTCTACACCGCCCCTTCGAAGGAGCGAGCGCTCAAGAGGTGCTCGACCGCGTGCGCGAGGCGGCGCCGGCTGACCCACGCCAGCTCCGCTCAAACTTGCCCGTCGAGCTTGCCGCAATCACCCTGAAGTGCCTCGAGCGGCGACCAGAAGCTCGCTACTCGTCGATGGCTTCGCTCGAGGAGGATCTCGATGCGTTCCTCGCAGGTGGACCCGTCAAGGCCCGTCCACCGGGTCCAGCTCGCCTCATGCTTCGCTGGATTCGAACCCATCCCACCGTGGCCACGGCCTTGGCCGCCATCGTGGCGATCGTGATGACACAGCTCGTCGCATCCACGCGCATGTCAAGCCAGGCTAGACGGATCCTCGAGCTTTCTGATGCGCAGGAGGTGAGGGGGCTGATCCAGGCGGAAGCCGACCTGTGGCCCGTCCATCCGCGCATGATCCCCGGCGCGAACGAGTGGCTGGCCGAAGCACACGCCATCGTGCCACGCAAGACCGTCTTCGACCGTCGCCTGGCGGCGGCGCTCGCTGCGCCTCCAGGCCGTGGAGCGGCGACAAAGGGTGACTCATGGCTCGAGGAGCAGCTGACGGGCCTGGTGGGCGCTTTCGAAACTCTCGGAGACGCCAAGAGTGGACTGATCGGCGCAGTTGAGCAGCGAGTCACCCTCGCCAGGCGGACCGAACGAGAGAGTCGCGGCTCGGACGGGGCCCGGAA
Organism: Planctomycetota bacterium; assembly: GCA_021776885.1. Taxonomy (GTDB): domain Bacteria; phylum Planctomycetota; class UBA1135; order UBA1135; genus JAJFFA01. Next base: position 2,816 of record JAJFFA010000739.1, on the reverse strand, counting down.
GGCCTGGACCCTGGCCCGGCTCGCTGTCGCCGCTGACCCTCGCTACGCCAGTCTGGAGCTGTGCCCCCAGTTCGGCCTGCTGCCGCTCGGACCTGATCCCGATACGGGCCTGTGGGAGTTTGTCCACCTGCTCTCCGGCGAGGCCCCAAAGCGCGACCACGGCGGCCAGCTACGACTCGAGGCGACCTCAGGCATCGTGCTCGTGCTGATCCCGGGGGGGCGCTTCTGGATGGGCGCACAGCATGTGCAACCGTCGGCGCCGAACTACGACCCCGAAGCTAGCTCGTTCGAGAGCCCGGTTCATGAACGGTCCGTCGGTCCGTTCTTCATCGGGAAGCACGAGATCACGCAGGGACAGTGGCGGCGCCTCACTGGAAACTCGCCTTCATACAGCCACGCCGCAGACGAACCCGACCTCTTGCCCGTCGAACGCATATCCTGGCGCGAGGCCAACGACGTACTCCAACGCTACTCGCTGAGGTTGCCGCGGGAGAGCGAGTGGGAGTTCGCCGGGCGTGCGGGAAGCGCCGAACGCTTCTACTTCGACGAGCAACGAGTCGCCGAGTTCGCCAACCTCAAGGACCTGGCGGCGATCCGTTCGGGCACAGGTCGCGTCACTGCGAGCCAGGACGGGCGAGGCTGGAGCTACGACAGCCTGGGAACGCGATTCGAGGCTGTGGAAGACGGGTTCAAGTACACCGCACCCGTGGGCACCTTCCGTCCCAACCCGTGGGGCCTGCACAACGTTCTCGGCAACGTGATGGAGTGGTGCGAGGACACCTACCAGATCTACCCGGGACACCCGCACGCCAACACGGACCGAGGCTACAACGAGGTAGCACTCCGGGTGTATCGTGGTGGTGGGTACCAGAAAGCGAAGTCTGCGGCGCGCCTGTCAGGGCGCGGCCGTGAGCCCGAAACGTTCCTTTACCGTGCAGTCGGTGCACGTGCTGCCAGAGGGCTGGAGAGCAACGACTGACCGCGGAACGGCAAGCCGTCCACGACTTGCCCGATCGAGTCGCGTGCGGGTCCGCCAGGGATTCAATCGAGATTCTTGGCCCCTCCGGTCGCCCTTCGACGCTAGGCCGAATGGAGCAGGAAGATGACGACACGTCGACGATTCTTGATGCTGAGCGGCCAGTCCGCCGCCGGGCTCATGGCCTTCAGGCTGGGGTCGTGGAGCGACTCTCGAGCGGCGGCTCCGGACCGGGAGCGGCGCGCCGCGTTCCTGCGCGCCGTGCGAGCTGGGGACCTGGCGGTCGTCAAGGCCCTGCTCGTCGCAGCACCGGAGCTGGCGGGAGCCCGCGACGCAGCGGGGTGCTCGGTCCTGGTCCTTGCCTACCTCGGGCAGCACGAGGAGGTCGCCCGAGCCCTGCTCGAGCAGGAGCCGCCGCTGGGCCTCGTCGAAGCGGCTCTGATTCCCGACTGGGAGCTGGCCGAGCGCTTGGCCCGCGAGGACTCCCAGGCGCTCGATGCGTGGCATCCGATCGGTGGGACGGCGCTCTACGCCATGGCCCGCTGCGCGCGCTCAGGGTTCTGGCGCTTGCAGCACCAGGGCGCGGATACGGACGGCAATCCCAAGGGAGCGCAGGGCGTGACGCCGGCATATGGAGCGCTCGAGTGCCCCTCGGCTTCCGATGCGTGGCGCGGCGCCACGTCGCTCTTGAGCAATGGAGGCAACGTCAACGCTGCGCAGCGGGGGGGTGACAGTCTGCTGCACGTGGCCGCCCGGCGCGGCGACCTCGCCCTCGTGCGCTACCTGCTGCGCCGCGGCGCGCGGACCGACGCACGGGATGCGGGGGGCGCGACCCCAAGGGAGCAGGCCGTGGAGCGCGGGCACGGGCGGGTCGCTGAACTCCTCGCCGACGTGCGCCAGGTCGAGCGAGACTCTACGGCCACGCGCTACGCCTTCGACGCGGGGGGCGACGCGGTGCAGTGGCATGACCTCAGCGAGGTCGAGATCGAGCTGCAGAACGAGGTGGTCACCTGCTCCCATCGCGACATGCCCGCCGTGCGCCAGCGCGTCGACTCCGATCGGCGCCTGACCTTCTCGCGCTCTGTCCAGGACGAGCTGCCCGTCGAGGCCGCAGCCCACGCCGGCAGCCGCGACATCTTGCGCTACCACCTGGACCACGGAGCGCCCATGACGATCGCGACCGCCCTCTCCCTGGGGGACCTGGAGCGCGCGCGGACCCTGCTCGCGGCCGACCCCCTCGGCATCCACGAGCGTGGCCCCCACGACTTCGCCCTGATGTGGTACGCCTCGATCGGTGGCGGCAACCCGGCGGCGGCAGACCTGCTGCTCGAGTTCGGAGCCCCCGTCGACCAGGACAGTGTCGGCACGACGACCCTGCACCGGGCCGCCGCACGGGGCCAGCTCGAACTGCTGGCCCTGCTGCTCGAGCACGGCGCCGAGCCGAACGCCGTCGGCTACCAGTCGCAGCGCGAAGGCCGCACCCCCTTGCAGCTGGCTCAAGCCCAGGGCCAGGACGCGGCCGTCCGACTACTGCGCGAACACGGAGCGAAGTAGCCAGCAGGGTGCGAGCTGGGCCACTGTTGGTGCGGGCCGCCAAGGGGCACGGCGCGGGGGTGGGTCGACAGGCCGGCCGCGTGGGGAGCGCGCGGGTGACCGAGAGGGTTTGCCATGCTTGCGAACCGGGCGGCACACTCCTCGCCGTTGCGGGCTTCGCCCGCTGCCGGCTCGAGATGGGGCAAGGGGGCGGTTGCGCGAGGTGGTGGCCTTATCTGCCGTTTGACGCGCGGCTGCGCCGCTGGGGGAAAGGCTCGGCTGCGCCTCGCTTCCCCCGAACGGCGCT
>JAJFFA010000738.1 GCA_021776885.1 Planctomycetota bacterium | reverse complement strand
GCTGTCCCAGGATGAGAGCGTGGCGCGGCGCCCCGAGGGGCGAGCCTTCCGAGCCGGTAGGCATGAGTGCGTCACGGGCGCTGCGGAGTATACACCGATCCAGGGCTCACCTCTGCTTCTTCGGAGTGCGACGAGTGGCTTGGCGTGGGCGGGATCCAGCGCGCGGCCGTCGATGAGGTCGAGCTCGACCGTCTCCACGGGACCCGACAGACCCGTTCAGCTGCCTGCGAGCGCCTCGTCAGCGTCTCTCACCAAAGCGATTGAAGCGATCGTTGGTGATGAGCTGCATGAAGCTCCCGAGCGTCTTCCCGTTGCGGCTCTGGGTGAAGTACAAGGCCATGACTCGCTCGCGCGGGAAGGCTATGGCGACGGTGCCGTCGGAGCCGGAGTGGCCGAATGCGGGGAGGCTCTCGGACTCGTCGTGGGAAGCCTCGCCGGCGCCGATCGGGATCTGCCAGTGCCAGGCGTGGCCGATCCCGGCCGAGGCGCTGAGCGGCGTCATGCGCAGCGCGTCGCGCACGACGCTCTCGGGCAGAAAGCGCTCGCCCTCGCGCACGCCGCCCTGCATCCACATATCGAGGAAGCGCGCGTAGTCCATCGGTGTCGAGTAGATTCCGCCGCTCGCCCGGAAGTACGGCATGCTCTGGGCCTGGGTGTTGTCCCAGTAGCGCTGGAACGCCGTGCCGCTCGTCTGGTAGGTGCTCGAGACCCACGGCCGCCGCGGGTCGTCGCTGGAGAGATTGCACATGCTGCTCGTCATGCCGAGTGCGTCCAGGAGGTTCTTCTGGATGAAGTTCTCGACGGGCATGCCGGAGAGCTCGGCGACGATGCACCCGAGGGCCGCGGTGTCGGCGTCGCTGTAGTTGTACTGCTCGCCGGGCGTCATCTGCGGCCCCGCGGCTCCGGTCGCGTCGACGAGGTCGCGCAGGTTTGCGAACGCCATCTGGCTGCCGGGGTAGCCGGGCTGTTTGAAGCCGGCGGTGTGGGTGAGGAGCTGCTCGATCCGGATGTCGCGGCAGACACCGGTGTCCCAGGCGGGGATGTACTTGGACACGGGGTCGTCCAGGGCGAGCTCGCCCTTCTCGCGCAGCATGAGGAGGCTCGTGCCGACCAAGGGCTTGGTCATGGAGCGAATGCGCGCGATGGAGTGCTTCTCCATCGGGACCCCGCGCTCGCGGTCCTTCCAGCCGAAGGTCTCGTGGAAGATCGTGCGCCCCTCCTTGATGACGAGCACCTCGGCGCCGACGGGGTCGCCGGCCTCGACCCAGTCAGAGACGCTGGCCCTGAGGTCTTCGAGAAGCTCGCTGGAGACCCCGACCTCGGCCGGGTCGGCGCTGGGGAAGGGATCGTCGCAAGCGCTGTGCGCGCGGAGTGAGGAAGGGGCCAGGGCGAGCGCGACGGCGACGGCCGCCTGGGCGGGGAGGGTCTCGAGTCTCATGAAGGCGTGAGCTGCCGGGCAGCTGGTTCGTCGAGATGCTTGCCCCGCTCGGGGTGCGCGCAGGCACGGTTCGCCAGGCGCTCTACCGCATGACCAAGAGTGGGGCGCTCGGTGCGCGCCGTGAAAGTGCATTCAAGTTGTATCGCCTGACGAGCTACGGCAAGGCCGGCACCGATGCCGGCACGAGCCGCATCCTGGGTGGAGCGCAGCTGGACTGGGACGGCGAGTGGTGGCTCGTCAGCTACCGCTTCTCTTCGGCCGAGCGTGCCTCGCGCGACATGATCAAGAGCTTGCTCGAGCTCGAGGGCTTCGGCGCCCTGTCCCGTGGCACCTATCTGCATCCGCGTGATCGCAGCGCGGGCATACTGCGTGCCGCGCGGGAGCACGATATCGAAGATCGGCTCACGATCCTGCGCGCGCGGCAGGTCGACGGTCGGACGAACCGCGAGCTGGTGCGCGGGCTCTGGGATCTCGACCAGCTGGCCGAGGGGTATCGGGCCTTTGTGCGCGACTTCTCGCCGTTGACGCGCCGCGCCTGGAAGCGACACGAGCCCATCGATGTCTTGAAGCAGCGCTTCGCGTTTGTCCTGCGCTACCTCGACATCGCCTGGCATGACCCCGGTCTGCCCGCCGAGCTACTGCCCGCCAGCTGGCCCGCCGCCCGTGCCCAGGAGATCGCCGCGACCTTGCATCGCACGCTGCGCCGCCCGTTCCTGATGCACGGAGACGCCGTGATGAAGCGAATCGCTCCCGCTTTCGCCGAGCTTGGCTCGGCCTTCGCCCGATAGAGGTGCTGGCATGAAGCTCTCAGTTCCCCTCCTCGCCAGTCTCGCTCTCGCCGGACAAGCCGCGGGCCAGGACGGAGCGCGCATCGAGATTGAGCCCGGGCCCAGAGTGCTCGCCGGCGAGCGCGTCTCGCTGCGCCTGACCGGGCTGACTCCCGGCGAGGCCGTCACGCTGACTGCGCGCACGACGATCGGCAGCAGGCCGTACGGCTCCTTCGCGGTCTTTCTACCCGGATCCAGCGGCACGCTCGACCTGGCCGAGGTCGCACCGCTCGAGGGCAGCTACGAGGGTGCCGATGCACTGGGAATCTTCTGGTCGATGACCGAGCAGGAGCGCACGCCCGATGCAATGAACCCTGGAGGCGGACCGAACCGGATCCGTTTCGAGCTGCGGCGGGACGAGCAGCTTCTCTGCAGCCAGGTCCTCGAACGGGTCGAACGCGGGAGCGGAGTCGTCGAGCGCGAGGTCCGCGAGCAGGGCCTGGTGGCCACGTATTGCCGGCCGGCGGACGCTAGCGCGCGACCCGCTGTGCTGCTGGTGGGGGGCTCGTCCGGCGGAATCGAGTGGCAGCAGCACCTCGCGCGCCTCCTGGCCTCGCGTGGTTACTGC
>JAJFFA010000737.1 GCA_021776885.1 Planctomycetota bacterium | reverse complement strand
AGGGTCGCGCGCACCTCGGTCGGGTGGTGCGCGTAGTCATGCACCACGTCGATCGTGCGCGCTGCACTGTCCCGGGTCGCGGGCTCGCGCAGCGAGAGCCAGGTCTCGAAGCGGCGCTTGACCCCGCCGAAACTCTCCAGGCCGCGGGCGGCGTGGATCGCGGCCGTGGCCGCATCCATGCGTCCGTCCAGGCGCTCGACGGCGAGGCCCACCCCCAGGGCCAGGGCGACGGCCGCGTTCTCGACGTTGAAGACACCCGGCACGCCGAGCTGGATCGGCGGAGTGGCCCAACCCGGAGCCCGCAGGCGGAAGCGGAAGGTGCCGCGCTCCTCCCCCAGGAGGTCGGTCTCGAGCTCGCGGCCCAGGCGCCAGACCCGCGCCCCCGCGCCGACGAGGGTGCGCTCGGGCACCTCGCGCCCGGCGACGATCAAGCCGTCCTGCGGAGCCGAGGCGACGAAGCGCGCGAAGGCTGCCTCGAGGGCCTCGAGGGTGCCGTAGTAGTCGAGGTGGTCGGCCTCGACGTTGGTCAGGCCGATGCCCGTCGGCGCCAGGCGCAGGAAGCTGCGGTCGTACTCGCAGGCCTCGACCGCGAACCAGCCCTCCTCGCCCGCGGGCACGGCGTTGGTGCCGCGCTCGGCGTGGATGCCGCCGACGAGGGCCCCGGGGGCTCCGCGCTGCGGGTCGCCTTGCTCCACGTCCAGCCCGGCCAGCCCGGCGTCCGCGTCGGCGATGCCCCGCAGCACGTGCCACAGCATCCAGCTGGTGGTCGTCTTGCCATGGGTGCCGGCCACGCCGATCGTGCGCCCGGGCGGCGTCAGGCGACCGACGAGTTCCGCGTACTTCAGGGTCGGAATGCCGCGCTTCTGCGCCTCCTGGATCTGCACGTCGCCCTCGGGCACGGCGGCCGAGCGGACCAGCACGTGCACCGCCCGCGGCAGGCAGGCGGCTCGGCTCGTCCCGTAGGTGATCGGCACGCCACGCCGCTCGAGTTCGCGCGAGAAGGGCGAGGGTGCGCGGTCGTGCCCGCTGAGCACGTGCCCCTGGGCCAGGAGCAGGCGTGCGGCTCCCGAGACCCCGGCGCCCCCGGCACCGAGCAGGTGGACGCGACGCCCGACCCCGGGCACGAGCCCCGCACGGCTTCCCTGGGACGAGTTCGACACGGACGGCTGGGCAGGCGTCGGGCGTTGGTCGTGGCTCACCCCTGCCTTACACCAAATCCAGGGCACGCGATCCAGGAGCTCGCGGCCCCTTTTTCGCTACCGACCTCGATTCCCGGGCAGATCGCGCCGGATCAGCACGTGGGCTCGGCTCACGCGCGCATCGCCAGGAGCGAATCCAGGATGCGTACGGAGGCATCCAGGGCCACGACGTCCGCCAGGGCATGGCGCATGCGCTGGCGTTCTTCCGCTCCCTCGGGTCCGACCAGGCGCACCAGATCCTCGCACAGGCGCACGCCCAGCTCGGATTCGTGCACGATGCGCACGCCCGTGCCGAGCTGCTCGGCGTTGCGCTCCTGGTGCGCGTCGGCGTGGTACGGATAGGGCACCACCCAGGCCGGGGTGCGCATGGCGGCGACCTCGGCCAGGGTCGAGGCGCCCCCGCGGCAGAGCACCAGGTCCGCAGCCACCAGGGCTGCCGGGACGTCGCGGACGTACTCGAGCATGCGATAGCCCGAGAGGTCCGCCGCGGACTCCTGGTCCCGCCCCGGTCCGACCTGGTGCAGGATCTGGACTCCCTTGGCGCACAGGGAGGTCTGGTGCTGGCGAACGAAGTCGTTGAGCCCCTTGGCCCCCTGGCTGCCGCCGAAGACGACGATCAGGGGCCGGCGCGGGTCGAAGCCGAAGCCGGACTTCATGCGCTCCATCTCGCCCTCGCGAGCGCCGTCCTCCTCCGACGGCGGGTGGAAGCGTGGCGCCAGGGGCGGACCGGTGATCAGGTGCTTGGCGCTGGGCGACTTGGGCTGGGTCGACGGCCAGGCGTGGAAGACGACATGGGCCAGGGGGGCGACGGCGCGGATGGCGCGTCCCGCGGTGGCGTTGACCTCGAGCAGCGCCACGGGGATCCCCACGCTGCGCGCGGCGACGACCGCCGGAGCGGTGGTCAGCCCGCCCAGGCCCAGCAGCAGCTGGGTGCGCGCCCGGCGCAGGGCGAGGCGCGCGCGCCAGACCGCGGGGGTCAGGCGCAGGGCCAGGCGCGGCAGGCCGGGGGCTCCACCCTGGGGCCGCTCGAGCCCGAGGCGTACCGCCTCGACCCGAGCCCCCTCGAAGCGCTCCTCGACGCCCTGCATGACGCGCTCCTCCACGGGCCGTCCGCTGTGGAACCAGACCAGCGAGGAGAGGCGCACCGGGCGTTCGTCCAGGTGTTCGAGCAGGTGCAGGCCGGGGACGATGTGACCGCCCGTGCCGCCCCCCGCGACCGCCATGCGTAGCACGTCAGACTCCGTCTCCTGGACCACGACGTCCGCCCCCTCGGGTAGCGCCGCGGACTCAGCGTCGCTCGGGCGTTCGCCTTCGAGGACGGCGCCGGACCTCATCGTTGCGTCCGCTCGGCGCGCAGCGCCAGGTCGAAGGGCACCCGCGCGACGCGCTCGCCGGCCGTCCGGGTCGGGGCCGCCTGGGTCGGGGCCGTCCCGGCCCAGGGCGAGGTGCCCTCGCTGGGGCGCGTCGCCGCCCCGGACTGGGTCAGCACTGCGATGCCCTCCGGCAACATCAGCCCGGACAGCACGAGGCAACCCAGGCCGAGCAGCAGCTTGATTCGAGCACTCATCGCACCTTGAATCCGCTCGAGTTGTCCGCACGGGCGACCGCGTTGCGCTGCGCGTTGGCGGGCTCCGGGGCACGCTCGGGAGTACGGCCGGGGGCACTGCCGGACTTGGGCAGCTCGAGCACGGCCCCCACCACCAGGCGCTTGGGATCGACCCCGGGGTTCAGGGCGACGATCTCCTGCCAGCGGCGCACACTGCCCAGCTCGCGCTCGGCGATGACGCTCAGCACGTCGCCGGAGCGCACCACATAAGTGCCCGGCGTGGAGCGTGCGGCGCCGCCGTCGGCGCGCGGCGGAGCGGCGGCGCTGCCGGTTGGAAGCACGAGCTTCTGGCCCACCTGCAGGCGGCGCGGGTCGAGCCCCTTGTTGAGGGCCTGGATCTCGGGCCAGCGGCCCGAGCTCCCCAGGGTGCGCTGCGCGATCCCGCCCAGGGTGTCCCCGGAGCGAACGGCGTAGGTCGAGGCCCCGGCCGGGTTGGAGACGCTGCGGGCCGCAGGAGGGGTCGTGGTCGGGGGCACGCTGGCGCTCGAGCTCGGGTCTGCGCTGGGGCTGCCGCTCGTGGTGCTGCGGGCCCGGTCGGGACGCCGGCCGGTGGGGCTGGCGCTGTCCGCGCTACGGGCGATGCTGCTGCTGTCGACCAGCTGGCTCGCGGGGGGGGTGGTGGTCGAGGGGGTCGGCAGGCCGCGCTGCGCGTCCTGGCCCGTGCCGCGGCGGCGCGAATCGGCTTCGGAGCCACGACCGACGGTCGAGGCCGGAGCGGCCGTGCGCTGAGCGCTCGAGGGGCTGGCCGACGGCCCTCCGGCGGCCTGGCCAGCGGGCGTCGGACCCCGCCGGCCCTGCTCTCGGGGAGCTGGGCCGGGGTGCTCCGGGGGCGACACCGGGCGCTCCGCGGCGGCGAGGGTCTTGCCCCGCGGGGGAGTCTTGCCACCGTCGTCGCTGCTCCACATGGAGACGGCGATGATGGAGACCAAGAGGAACAGGAGGACGATCACTCCGTAGCGTTCGATCTGTTGCATGGCGGGACAGTCAGGCGGTTGGCGGCGGGTGACAAGGAGAGCGGAGCGCGCCGCGCCTAGCCGAGGACGACTAGACGGCTTGTACTCCTCTGGAAGGGCGGGGTACAGACCCCAGGGCGAGGCCG
>JAJFFA010000736.1 GCA_021776885.1 Planctomycetota bacterium | reverse complement strand
CCCGAAGAGCTCGATGCGATGGCGGGCATGGGCAACATCTTCGTCGAACTGGCCCGGGTCAATTCGGACGAGACCCTCACGAACAGCATCGATGACCTGTGTGACTAGCACACGCGGAAAGAGCTGAGCGCGATTCCGCCGTGGATCGTGGTGGGGCTGATCTGCCGCTCAGCGCGAGGCGGGCGGAGTTCAGCTCGGCGCTGCCGGAAGGCTCGCAGGGGGAGTAACGGTGTTTTCACTCTTCGCGTGCGCCGACGGCGGGGGTATTTTGAAGGTCGATGCTGTCGCATCGATTACCAACGCACTCCCTCTCCAGCGCACCCGGAGGTCCTCCCCATGCTACTCCGCGCCATCCTCCCGGCGATCGTCGCCCTGTCCCTACCCGTCGCCGCTCAGGTCTCGATCGGCGGCACACCCACGAGCTTCTTCGAACGGCTTCAGGAGCCGGTCGTGACCGAGACCATGCCGCCGGTCGATGTCCAGTCCCTGCTGCTCGAGGACTCCCTCGTCGAGGGGCCAGCGCCGTACCGCTTCGGGGCGACGATCGAGGTCGATCTGGACGCACAGCGGAACGGCACCTGGCAAGTGCTCGCGAACGGCGACCGGCTCTGGCGCATGCGCATCCACTCGCCGGGCGCCCTCTCGATCAACCTCGCGTTCAGCCGCTTCTGGGTGCCGTCGGGCGCGACGCTGCACCTCTACGACGACGACCGCTCGCGCGTGCTCGGGGCCTACACCGGCGCGAACGTCAAGTCGCACGGCATGTTCGCCGTGCAGCCGATCGCTGGCGACGCGGTCACCCTCGAGTACCGCGAGCCGCGCGATGCACGCCGCAGCGCCGACCTCAGCGTCTCGCACGTCGTCCACGCCTACCGCGACATCCTCGGCCGCACGCCGCCCACCGAGGGCTCGGGCGGGTGCAACGTCAACGCCAACTGCCCCGTCGCCGCGCCGTGGGCCGACCAGAAGCGTGCTTCGTTCCGGCTCGTGCAACTCGCGACGCTGTGCTCGGGCTCGATGGTCAACAACACGAACCTCGACGGGCGGCAGATCATGATCACCGCCAACCACTGCAACGACGGAACGTCAGCGCTGTGGGTGATGGAGTTCAACTACGAGTCCGCGACGTGCGGCGGCGCCAACGCGCCCAACAACACGAGCGTCTCCGGCGCGACGGTCCGGCTCTCGAACGCAGGCTCCGACGTCTGCATCGCGGAGATCACGGAGACCATTCCGCCGTCCTACGGCGTCTACCTGGCCGGCTGGAACCGAAGCGGAGACGCGCCGCAGATCGGATTCGGCTTCCACCACCCGTCCGGCGACATCAAGAAGTTCTGCCTCGACGACGATCCGCTCACCCCGGCGACGTTCAGCGGCGCGCAGTCCTGGCGCGTCGAGCGCTGGGAAGAGGGCGTGACCGAGCCCGGCTCCTCGGGCTCGCCGATCTACGACGAGGACGGGCTCTTCGTCGGCCAGCTCTACGGCGGCAGCGCCGCCTGCGGCAACAGGGTCGACGACTACTACGGACGCGTGGACACGTCCTTCTCGCTCGGCGCGGGCCTGTTCCTCGATCCGGGCGGCACCGCTACCGAGCGGTTGTTCGGCATGGACCTGCCGCTGCCGACGACCAACCCCTCGCCGTACTGCACGGCCAAGATCACCTCGACCGGCTCGAGCCCGAGCGTCGGTTCGAGCGGCACCCCCTCGTTCGCCGTCAACGACTTCGCCGTGACGTGCTCGGACGCGCTCGCGGGCAAGTCCGGCCTCGGCTTCTTCGGGTTGCAGCCCAGGCAGCTGGCGTTCCAGGGCGGAACCCTGTGCGCGCGGGCACCGCTGCGACGCACACCGATCTTCCAGTTCGACGGCAGCGGCTTCCACTCGATGCCGGTGACCATCTCCAACGGCGACATCGGCGCGACCCGCTACTACCAGTTCTGGTTCCGCGACCCCATGCATCCGGACGGAACGGGCATCGGGCTGTCGAACGCCCTGCGCGTCACCCTCGACCCCTGAACGGCGGCGGGCCGCAGGACGAGCGCTTCCCGGCCGCCGACCCGGGCCCGGGCCGGCGTGCGAGCCGCGTGTCGCGGGCCCGGTAGACCTCGCCCATCGCTCCGGCTCCGAGGGGGCCGAGGACTTCGTAGAAGGAGAGCGACTGACCGGAGGTGAGGGGCATCAGCGGGCCTCAGGGCTTGCCCCTCCAATGCGTGATCACATGGATCCGACTTCCATCAGGCGGGATCGCTTGCTTGATCACGTACAGCTTCTGCCCGTCCGAGGTGATGTCGTAGGAGCGGCCGGCCGTGTCGACGAAGTCCGTCTCGAAGGCGATGCGTGGCGCGCTCCAGGTGAGCTCGGGTTGCGTCTGGATCTCCACGCTCATCCAGCTGTCGCCCCTGCGGTAGAAGAGCTCACCACATGGAGACCACACGGGCTCGATCCCGCCGCCCTCGGAGATCTGGTGCTCCAGCGCGCCATCGGGATAGGACCGCACCAAGATCTCGTACAGGCCGGTCGCTTCCGAGGAGTAGGCGATCCACTTGCCGTCCGGCGAAAAGGCCGGACCCCAGGCGTTGTGGCTGAGGCCTTCGACCCACTCGATCTCACCGCCGCCCGTCACGTCGAGGAACCCCAACTGCAAAGTAGCGTCGATCCGACCGTAGATTGCGAGCACCCGGTCGTCCGGAGACCACGACCCCGGAGTGGCCCAGTGATCCGTCGCAAAGGAGCGGCCCTCCGTGGAGCTGTCCATCGACTCGACGCGAATCGACTGGTCTTCGTCGGCAGTGTAGGCGACGGCTCCCCCCCCGGAGCTCCAGACCGGCCAGCCGGCCTGCTTGCCCGGCAGCCGGCGCCCGCGCTCGCTCGCGATGTCGTAGGACCAGACGTAGTCCTCGAAGTCCGCCACCTGGACCACCACGCGCGCATC
>JAJFFA010000735.1 GCA_021776885.1 Planctomycetota bacterium | reverse complement strand
TTGCCGGGGGCGTAGGCGGAGCCCCCGTCGTCACCGCTGACGACCACGGCGCCTTCGCTCTCGGTGCGCAGGGTGTTCGACTCGGAGCGGTTCTGGCAGCGGTTCAGGAAGGTCAGCGCACGCTGGAAGGCCTCGTGGTCCGACTCGAGTCCGGAAGCGGCCAGGGCCTCGAGGGCCATCTGCAGGTTGGACAGGTCCGGGCGCTCGTCGCCGCCGTAGCCCACACCGCCATGGTACGGGTGCTCTTCGCCATAGCCCTCCTCGCCGTCCGCCTGCAGCGCGACCAGGTAGTCACGGGCAGCGACGACGGCAGCCCGATCCTGCTCGCGCGCGGCGCGGGTCAGGGCCAGGATCGAGGCAGAGGTCTGGTAGCCCTGCAGCTTGCCGTCGCTGATCGCCCCGTTGTCGCGCCCCTGGCTCGCGAGCCAGTCGAGTCCGCTGTCGATCGCCGCCTGGATGTCGTCCGGCCGCGGCTCGGGCACGGCCTGCAGGGCGCCGAGGACCATGGCCGTGATGCCCAGGTCGCCGTGCTGGCCCCCCGGCGCTCCCCAGCGGCCGTCTTGCCCGCGCTGGGCGACGAGGTAGTGCGCCCCCGCGACGAGGGCCGTGCGCAGGCGCTCGGCGTCGACGGGCGCAGCAGGGGGCAAGGGCTTCTCGTCGCGCGGCGTCTTCGCCGGCTTCAGCACGGCATGCAGCGCAGACAGCTCGAGCACGCGCTGCGCCGTCGTCTTCAGGCGCTCGTCGGCGGCACCGAAGTGGCCGGCGGGGTCGCGCTGCGACAGGAGCTTCAGGGCCAGGGCCTCTGCGGCGGGCGCCTCGCTCGGGACCTCGACCCGCTCGCTGTGCACCCGCGCGTTGCGGCGCACGAGCCAACCCCGAGCGCCCTCGAGCAGGCTCGCCTGGCGCTCGCCGGCCAGGGCCGCCAGGGCGGCGGCCGCCGCGCGCGTCTGCACCTCGCGCGGACCGGGCTCGAGGTCGTCGTCGTGGATCGACCCGTCGAGGCGACGGTGCCGCGCGAGGTAGTCGACCGCACGCTCGATGAAAGGACCGTCGGCGGGGCCGTAGTGGCGCGGACTGGCTCCGAAGGCGTGCAGCACGAGTGCGGTCTCCAGGACGCCGTCGCCGTAGGAGCCGTCCTCGGCGTTCTGCTGCGCCCGCATCCAGCGGATCGACCCGTCGACGGCGGTCTTGATGTCGTCGGCGATGTCCCGCGGGCTGGCCGCGGCGGGGGCGTGCAAGGGGGCGAAGAGCAACAGCGTCAGCAACCAGTTCATGGAGCGCATTCTCGCAGATAGGCAGTGGGGCGCCGAATCCCAGGGCAGCTTCCCTCGGAAGCTACGTAAGAATGGCGCTCGCCCGCCCATGAAACCCATGGGCGTGGTCTTGGGGGGGAGCAACGCGGGCCGCTGACCGGGGTTCACTCGAAGCGCTGCACCCAGGGACTCTCGGGGTCGGGGGTGTACCAGACTCCCGCGTGCCCGTCGCTGTCCCCGGCGCTGTAGCCCAGGGCGGCCAGATCGGCCAGGTCCTCGGCGCTCATGGCCGTGGCCGACGAGAGGGCTTCGGGGCTGGCCGAGCCGAGCCACTCGAGCAGCATGCTGCGCAGGCGCGTCGCGCGCTGGGGCTCCGCGTCCACCAGGTCCCTGGCGCACTCGCGGTCGCTCGGCAGGTGGTACAGCTCGACCTGGTGCCCCTCGCGGTCGGGGTAGCGATGCTGGGCCAGGTTGAGGACCAGGTGCCAGCCCTCGAGCTCGACCGAGGCGGCCGCGCCGTGGGAGGCGATCACGAAGCGCGGCTCGGCCGGCGCGTCGTCGTCGAGGTGACGCAGCAGCGTGGTCCCCGGGAAGGGCACGTGCTCCAGGCTCGCGAGGTCGAGCAGCGTGCGTCCGACGTCGAGGTTGGTCGCGCCGTGGGCCACGCGCTTGCCCCTGGGGCCGTCGGGCCAGGAGAGGATCAAGGGCACCGAGATCGTGTCCGGGTAGAGACCCTTGTGCTTGTACCAGATGTCGTGGTTGCCGAGCGACTCGCCGTGGTCCGCCGTCAGGGCCACGATGGCGGAGTCGAAGCGTGGTGCCGAGAGGGCGCGGGCGATGTGGCTGTCGAGCTGCGTGATCTCGCCGCGGTAGAGCGACTCGATGAACTGCGGGTCGCGGGCCTTGGTGTCCCAGGGCGCCGGGTTCTCCGGTTCGGGCAGGCTCGGGTCGTAGGGATCGCCCTCGTAGTAGCCGGCGCTGAACTCCGGCTCGGGCTCGTAGGGGGCGTGGGCGTCGAAGACGTGCAGCCACAGGAACAGGGGCACGTCCTCGAGCCCGGCGCTCAGGCGCTGGACCTCCGACACGCGGGTGATCGAGTCGACGTAGTTGTCGTCCGGGACCGAGGCCCGGTCGAAGCCCTGCCCCAGGCCGCTGCGCTCGTGGCCCAGGCTGCGCGTGCTGACCACGGCCACGGTCACGTAGCCCGCGCTGCGGAAGCGCTCGGCCAGGGTCTCCGCCCGGTCCGCCAGGGTGGAGGTGTTGTCGATCAGCCGCGTGTCGCGCGGGGGCAGGCCGGTCAGCATCGCGGAGTGCGACGGGATCGTGATGTTCGTGGTCGCGAAGCAGTCCTCGAAGTACACGCCGCGGGCGGCGAGGGCGTCGAGGAAGGGAGTGCGCACGCTGACCCCCAGGTCGGCCAGTCCGGTGTAGTCGGCGCGGTGCGTGTCGGAGGTGACGAAGACCACGGTGCGCGGCGCGACCTGGGGGCGCTCGATGCGCGGCGACGACAGGGCGCAGTACTCGGTCACCCCGGGCCGGGCGGCTTCGAGGGCAAAGGTCGCCTGAACGCGGCCAACGAGGCCCTCGAGGGGCGCGCTCGAGTCGGCCCAGACCCGCAGGCCCGCACCCGGGGCCTCGGCCTGGAACTCGCGCTGCTCCCCACGCGCGTCGCGCAGGGTCACGCGCAGCTTCGGTGGCTGGGTGCGGCGCGCGACGCTGATCGGGCGCCCCAGCCCGAAGGCCAGGCGCGCGCCCGGGCTGGCCTCGAAGCTGGTCTCGAGGGGAGAGTCGCTCGAGAGGCCCACGGCCAGGCGTTGTTCCTCCGCGACCAGCACCGGCTGGGGCCCGTCCGCGCTGGACGGCAACCAGCGCGAGAGGGGCCGCAGGACCAGCTCGAGGCTGTGCAGGGTGGGCGGCTTGAGTACCCGCGTCGAGTGCACGACGACGCGGTCGAGCGGCTTGACCTCGCGCAGGGTCTCGGGCAGGTCGAGGGTCACCATGAC
Organism: Planctomycetota bacterium; assembly: GCA_021776885.1. Classification (GTDB taxonomy): domain Bacteria; phylum Planctomycetota; class UBA1135; order UBA1135; genus JAJFFA01. Next base: position 860 of record JAJFFA010000735.1, on the reverse strand, counting down.
GAGGCTCTCCCCACGACCGCCGTCGTAGCGCAGATCATGGGTCTTGGCGACGACACTGCGGCCGCGCATGAGCGAGACCGCGACGTCCGCCTTGCCGAAGACCGAGAAGGTCACGATCGCCTGGTTGAACGAAGCCGGCTTGAAGTCGCCCTTGAACTGCAGATCGACGCCCTTGCCGGCGAGGAACAGGCCCGGCACGTCGATGTTGCGGTCGGCGCGCTCGTCCGGCCGGGCCGTGCCGCCGCGCACGCGATCGATCGCGTCGCGGTCCGCCGGCAGATCGAAGCGCACGTAGCTCTCGACCTCGTCCCCGGAGGCCTGGGCCCCCGTTGCAATGGGGCTCAGGGTCAGGTGCTCCACCGCCAGGGGCTCGGGGCCCGCGTCCTCGGACCCACAGCCGCTCGTCAGCAGCGCCAGGGCCAGCCCGAGGCCCAGGTCGCGCCAGGCCCCGGGGCTCGGCCGGGGCTCGGTCGGAGTCGCATCGCTGCCTTCCATTCCGGACAGCATACCACCGCGCCAGAGGCCCGCTGCCCGGCAATGGGCGGCGTGGATCGCTACGCTCGGGGCGTGCAAGTCCAAAGCGGATCCGTGACGACAATCTTCACCAAGCGGCCCCGGGCCGGCGCGGTCAAGACGCGCCTTTGCCCGCCCCTCTCCCCGCAGCAAGCGGCGGATCTGGCCCAGGCCATGCTCGACGACACCGTCGAGAAGCACGTCGCGGCCGCCAGCACGCGCACGCTGCTGGCCGTGGCGCCGGCCGAGTCCGCGGCCTGGTTCCGGGAGCGCTACCCCGCGCTCGACGGAGTGCACGCGCAGGAGGGGCCGGACCTGGGCGAGCGCCTGGCGCGCTGGTTCGACAC
>JAJFFA010000734.1 GCA_021776885.1 Planctomycetota bacterium | reverse complement strand
TTCGCCTCGCGCTTCCGCGAGGAGCTGCAGTACCGCGCCGCGGCCCTGGCGGGCCTCGTCACCCAGACGGTCTTCGGCTTCCTGATCGTGATGGTGCTGCTGACCTTCTACGCCTCGGCGGACGCACCCCCGCCCCTCGAGCGCGGCGCCACCCTGGCCTACGTCTGGCTGGGCCAGGCCACCTTCGCGATGCTGCCCTGGAACCTCGACCCCAGCGTGGCGCGCTCGATCCGCACGGGCGACGTGGCCATGGAGCTCCTGCGGCCGGTCGACACCTACCGCCTCTGGTTCGCCCGCGCCCTGGCCTGGCGCTCCGTGCGCACGGCCCTGCGCGGCATGCCCATGGTGCTCGCGGCGGGACTCTTGTTTCCCTACCTCGGCCTGGCCGACTACGCCCTGCCCGCCCCCGCCTCGCCCTCCGCCACGGCCCTGTTCGCCATCGCCCTGCTGCTGGCCCTGGTCTTCAGCGCGGCGCTGACGGTCGGCATGCAGGTCGCCCTGTTCTGGACGGTGACCCCCGACGGCGTGCTGCGGCTGCTGGCCTCGGTGATCGTGGTCCTGTCCGGGAACATCCTGCCCCTGCCGCTCTTCCCCGACTGGGCCTGGCCCTTCCTCTCCGTCCAGCCCTTCCGCGGCCTGGTCGACACGCCCTTCCGGCTCTACTCGGGCGACCTGGTCGGCGCCGAGGCCTGGAGCGCCCTGGCCCTCTCCGCCGCCTGGCTCACGGCCACCCTGGCCCTGGGCGCCGCCGCCATGCGCCGCGGCCTCGGCCGACTGGCGGTGGCCGGTGGCTAGTCTGCAAGCGCGCGAACGCGGCCCCCTCGCCCGCCTCGCCGGCGGCCTGCGCCTGTGGGCCACCTGCGCCGGCGCCTCCCTGCGCGCGCAGCTCTCCTATCGCCTGTCCTTCGCCCTCGGCCTGCTGGGCAGCTTCGTCGTCACGGGCATCGACTTCATCGGCCTGTGGGCCCTCTTCGATCGCTTCGAGCGCCTGGCCGGCTGGAGCCTGGCCGAGGTCTGCGTCTTCTACGCCGCCTCGCACCTCGCCTTCGCCCTGGCCGAGATGATCGGCGGCGGCTTCGACCGCGCCGGGGACTGGATCCGACGCGGCGAGCTCGACCGGCTGCTGCTGCGCCCGCGCTCGACGGTGCTGCAGCTCCTGGCCCACGAGTTCTCCCTGCGCCGCCTGGGTCGCGCTTCCCAGGCCGCCCTGGTCCTGTGCTGGGCCGTGCCCCGGCTCGACGTCGCCTGGGACCTCCCCCGCATCGGCCTCCTGTGCGCCACGATCGGCGCCGGGACGTGCCTGTTCCTGGGCCTCTTCGCCCTGCAGGCCACCCTCTCGATCTGGACCGTCGAGACCCTCGAGGTGATGAACGCCACGACCTACGGCGGTGCGACCGCAGCCCACTATCCCCTGTCGATCTACGCGCGCTGGTTCCGCGGCTTCTTCACCTACGTCGTGCCCCTGGCGTGCGTGGCCTACTACCCGCTCTTGATCGTCCTCGGCCGCGACGACCCCCACGGCGCCGCCACCTGGCTGGGCTGGGTCACGCCCCTCGCGGGCCCGGCCTTCCTCGCCCTGGCCCTCGCCGGCTGGAACCGCGGCGTGCGCGCCTACACGTCGACAGGGAGCTGACCTTCCCTGGTTCATGTTGAACTCCTTCTTGCGAGCCCCTCGGTGGAAGTCTCGGGGCTCGATCGACGCGATGGATTGCCGTGGCCGGAGGTGCGCCGGATGCGTTCCGCCGCACTCCGAACTCCCCCTACTCGAGGGGAACTGCGACGGCGTTCGTCAGACGACGCCCGGTCCCTCCCGCAGGGGCCGGTTGCACGGCTTGGAAGTAGAGAGTCGTTCCTGGCGCGGCGATGGTGGCCAGCGAGGGGCTGGCGAACGCGACCCGCAGGAGCGCACGTCCCTCGCGCGAAGGCATGACACGGGGGCGCATGCGGTGCACCTGGCCGGACACGCACAGACGCTCACCGGAGAAGGGAATGTGGGTCAGCGCGGGGGCTTGGGCCGAACCGACCAGGAAGAGAACGGGCCCGGTCGATCGAACCCCGGACACCGCCAGGACGAGGTTCTCGGCGGAGACCGACGCACTCCCTGAGGCCATCAGCTCGGCCGCCTGCGGGTCCTGGCAGAACGGCGATCCGAGCGGCGGCAGGTAGACGTGCACGGCCCCCGAGGGCAGGCCGGCATAGGACGCGGATCTGTCTCCCACCACAGCCTCGCCCCCGTTCAGGCGAACGGCGAACCCCAATGCGTTGCCGCTCGAGTTGTCCGCTGGGCTCAGACGGAGGTCCTCCAGCGGCGGCCAGACACCCGAGGGATCGGCCTCGAACAGGTAGGCGGCCCCGGTGTAGTTGGACGACGAGCCTGGTTCGCGCGCGGTGTGAGCCCCCACCAGCACGCGCCCGTCCTCGACATCGACGGCGGACCCGAACCGATCGCTGACACCACCCGGCGTCGCGAACCCATCGCTCGCGCGCACTTCTTGCCGGAGCAGCCAGTCGGACCCCGAGCGCTCGTAGATCAGCGCTCTCCCGGGCCGAACCGTCGAGCCTCCCCCATCGGCGGAGGGTTTCCCCACCACGAGCAGCGGCCCGTCGAGGGCGACTGTGAAGCCGAAGGTGTCGTCGTCCTGGGGATTCGTGTCTCGCAGGATGTGCGTGCGCCGGAACAAGCCCGAAGGCTGGCGCTCGTACATCAGCACGGCCCCTTCCCGTGAGCCCGCCCCGACCGCTAGGGTGCTGGCCTGCAGCGCCACCGCCCGTCCGAAGAGGGTGTAGCGATCGGCCTGAGTGTCCGCGTTGTCCGGCAGCTCGAGGCGCTGGACGAGTCGCCAGGAATCAGCGGCGTCCCTTTCGTACAAGAACACAGCCCCCAGGCCCGGCGGGGCGGGCCACCCTGGCGCACCGACTGCGAGAAGGTTCCCCGAGATCGCAACGCTGGAGCCGAAGCTGTAGAAGTCCCCGAGGCCTTCGGGGCGGAAGTCTTGCGCGAACTCCCACTGACCACCTACGGGGTTCGAGCGGTAGACGAAGGCTTTCCCGGTCCGCGAGCCGAAGAAATCCCAAAGCTGGTCGCCGACCACGGCCCACCCTTCGTCGATCGCCACGACTCCCGCTGTGGCAGCGAGCGGCTGGGGCGTGATGCGCTGGGTGTAGGCCCACCCGCCGACCGAGCGGCGGTACACGTAGAACTCACCGCCCCGCTCACGCCCGGCGGTGAAGTCTCCCACCCAGAGCCAATCGTCCCAGACCGCCAGGGAACCACCGAAAGCCGTGTTCCAGAACACGTCGTCGGGGAGGTGAACAGGAGGCGGCGGCGGACCGAAGCGCAGGTACTCCGTGAGCTCGGCTTGCCCCTGGGCGCCGGCGTGGGAGGTGGCAGAGACCGCCGCAACGAGTGAAGCGAGGAACAACCTCATCGGAGTACTCCGGGAGAAGGAGGAGGGGGGCCCCACAGAACCGCGCCGCGGTCGCACTCTTGGGAGCGAAGGTCGCGACCGCGCGCGGGGCCCATCGCGCAAGCCGCGAAGCGCCGCGCAAGGCACCTTGCAGCGCAGCGAGCGTCAGAGCGGAAAGTGCCAAGCGGGAAACCAGGCATGACCTTGACGCTACCCCCCCCTCGAGTCTTCGCAACTCGAAACGGTCCGCAACTCCGGCCAATAGGGCATCTCAACCGTGCAGGGGCCCTCGCATGGCACGTTCGGGCTCACGCAGGCCGGTCGTAGACGTCGATCAGGCCGCAGTCCCTCCAGCCCACGTTGAGCAGCCAGGTGCGCGGCCCCGAGATCGGAGAGGGACCCCTCGGCCGGCCTGTGATGGTCGCGTCCCACTCG
>JAJFFA010000733.1 GCA_021776885.1 Planctomycetota bacterium | reverse complement strand
TGTGGGTGCCGACGTCCTGGTGGCACTCGCTGCAGGCGTCGCCGAGGGACTCGCCGCGTCCGCCGTGGCACAGGGCACAGCCGTCGCTGTCGGCCAGGTCGGGCTCGCGCTGGTGGACGACGGCGAGCACGCCGGGCGACGTGCGCTCGAGGTCGCCGGAGGCCAGCACGACGACGCCGGCAGCGGAGAGTGCCGTCAGCCAGAAGCGGGGATCGAGGAGCTTCATGGCTTGTACAGAGCGGAGGACTCGCCGTAGAGCAGGGCGTAGAAGATGTGCACGCCGACGAGCACGACCATCAGGGCGGCGACCCAGCGGTGGGCGTAGCGCCAGCCGTTGAGCACGCCCCGGATGTCTTCGAGGTGCGCGGCCATCTCGGCCGAGCGGTGGGCCTCGCGTGCCAGGCGCAGGGTCTCGCGCACGTCGGCGGGGGGCACGCCCTGGGAGCGGCCCTCGGCGCCGAGGCGCCGCAGGCTGCGCGAGAGGCGCGTCTGGTCGGTCATGAGCGAGCGCACGCGGGCCAGGAAGCCCTCGTTCCAGCGCTTCTCCTCGATCAGCTCGAGCACCGCGGCGCGCACCTTGGCGCGGAAGGCCCGTTGCCCCGTGTCCCACTCCTCCGACATGCCGCCGAGGCTGGCCTTGACCTCCTCGAGCTCGAGCTCGCGCCCGTTCGCGGCGCGCGGCACCCAGGCGTAGAAGTAGCGTCCGATCGCGCCCGTCAGGAGCAGCACGGCGAGGGCCTGGAAGGCGTGGCCGCCGGCCGTGTCGCGGGACTCCATGCCGCCGTGCAGCATGGCCAGGAGCAGCGCCAGGATGCCCGTGGCCACGTGGCTCGTCATCCAGGTCTTCAGCGAACCGCGGGCGAAGGCGAAGGCCGGCGAGCGACGCACGAGGTAGACCAGGTTGACCAGGATCATCAGCACCGAGGCGATGCCGAAGAAGAGGCCCAGGCCCTTGGAGGGCCGCAGCAGGTCGTAGCGCGAGTGGGCCGGGCGCTCGATGGCCGAGAGCAGGTAGTAGTCGCGCTGCCAGAGCGCAAAGGCCAGCACCATCAGGGTCAGGGCCAGCCCGGCGGCGAGGGCGCGCGCGAGGCCGGTGCCCTGCTCGACGATCGCCGGCGGCTTGTCGCGCAGGGTCGGGTCGAAGGACACGCCCGCCTCGCCCAGGAGCTGGAAGGGCGGGATCCCGCCGGCCATCACGAAGACGTCGTCGTTGGGGAGCACCTGGTGCTGCGAGCCGGCCTCGGCCTCGACGGCCAGCTCGACGTGGTCGGGGTGGATGGCGAGCACCTGGCTCTTCAGCAGCAGGGTCAGCTTCCCGGCCGCGAGGCCCTGGTCGAGGCGCTCCTGGTTGCGAGCCCGGATGCGGAAGAAGGAGTCGCGCCGATAGGACAGCGTGACCTGGTTGCCGGGCTGCTCCGCCAGGCCCAGCGCCGCTTCCACGGCGCTGTCCCCGCCGCCCACGACCAGGATGCGCCGGCCCTGGTACGAGCCCGCGTCGATCAAGCTGTAGGCCACCTTGGGCAGGTCCTCGCCGGGGACGCCGAGCAGGCGCGGCGTGCCGCGTCGACCCAGGGCCAGGCAGACGTTGCGCGCGGGCCAGGAGCCGTTCGTCGTCTGCACCAGGAAGTGCCCCTGGTCGTCCCGCGTGAGGCCGCTGAAGGCCTCGCCGCCGTGCAAGGGGAGCTCCTGTTCGGAGGCGATGTGCGTCCAGAGCGCCATCAGGTCCTCCTTGGTGAAGGAGGTCTGTTCCAGCCGGCCGTAGAGCGGGAGCTCCATGGGCTGGGTCAGCACCAGCTTGCGACGTGGGTACTTGGCGACCGTTCCGCCCAGGCTGGCCTCCTGATCGAGGGTGACGAAGGAGAGGCCCTGGCGCTTGGCCTCGAGGGAGCAGGCGATGCCAGCGGGGCCCGCGCCGACGATGGCCAGGTCGAGCACGTTCGCGTCGGCGTCTTGCCTGTCGCGGTCTTGCCCGTCATGCGTGACGCGCCGCGCGACCTCGGCGCCGACGGCCACGCCGTGGTCGATGGCGGTCTTGATCAGGGCGTGGGCGGTGACCTCGCCAGCCAGGAAGACGCCGGGCAGGCCCTCGGCCTCGAGACTCGCGCTGACGACCGGGACGTCCGTGCGCTCCTCGAGGTTGGCGATCGTGACCGTGACCGCGCCCACCGGGCACTCGCGCTCACAGGCGCTGATGCCCTCGCAGCGCGTGCCGTTGACGACCATCGCCTGGCCGTGGACCAGCTCGAGGACGCCGTCCTCGGGGCAGGCCGCGACGCAGGTTCCGCAGCCGAGGCAGCGCGACAGGTCGATGACCGGGTGGCGCAGCAGGGCGTCCGAGCCGTGGCGCGAGACGCGCTCGCGCTCGCGCAGGGAGCGCTGCATGCGGCGCAGCTCACGGCGCCGTGCCAGGGCGACCAGCAGGCCGGCGAAGAGCGCCAGGGCCAGCCCGCCGAGGAGCGTCCAGCTCATCGCTCGACGCTCCGTGGACGGCTTCGGTCTACTTGGCTTCCGCGGGCGCCTCTTCCGTGACCTCGACCTGCGGCAGGTTCGAGGCCTCGGCGTAGGCCAGGCAGGCCTCGATCGTCTGCTCCAGCAGGGAGTCGACCTTGGCGGCGTGTCGCGTCAGGGTCTTGACGTCGCCGCGGATCTCGTCCAACGAGGCCTGGTTGAGGTCGTGTCCCAGGAACAGGGCGTGATCGCGCAGGTTCGTGTTCAGGGCGTCGTACTCGTCCTGTACAGGCACGCTCACCGCGACGATCGCGTCGTAGCGCTCGCGGGTTCGTTCCATGCGGGCACGCGATCGCTCGCGCAGGGCCCCGCTGGAAAATTCTTCCATGTCGTCCTGCCACTTTTCGAAGAAGGGCTCGGCTGCCTTCTGCATGGGCCCGATGGCGTCACGCAGGGCAGCGGCTTGCTCCTCGGACTGGTCGATCGCGAGGGCGAACTCGCTGAAGGCACTGACGACGTCGATCTCGCGCTTGGGATCCAACACGCCGTGGAGGCCGTACACGGCGCTACGCAGCCGATCACGGGCGACGTCGGACTCCACCTGGACGTGCTCGATGCAGGTCACCAGGTCGTCGACGCGGCGCAGTCCGAGGCTGGCCTTGGCGGCCGAGGAGCAGCTGGAGAAGCCGCTGGCGAGGAGCAGAGAGGAAAGCGCTAGAATCCTGGCGTTCACGAGGTTTTGATTCGGGGTGCGGGTGGGTCGGACGGCAGGGCGACAGCCCCTTGGATTACGCTTTTCGGCAGATCCGGCGCGGATCTGTAAGGTTCCGGATCCCACGGCAGGCACTCGGCGAAACGAACCTCAGGTCCGCAGGGCGGGCCGCTCGATCGGACCCTCGGCAGTCTGGTCCATACATAGATGAAGCAAAGCACGACTCTGGCCCTCCTGCTCCTCGGATCCGCCCTGGCGGCCTGTTCCGACGGGGGAGGTACCTACCCGATCGAAGACGTGAAAGAGATCGCGGACCCCGAGCCGCCCTTCCCGGCGACCAGCGCGCAGCGCTTCGGCTTCGGCTCCGGCGGAGGGGACCCCCACGGCCAGGGCGGCGGCGCCACGCAGCAGCCTGCAGCGGGCAGCGCGGGGCTCGACTTCGCCATGCCCGAGGGCTGGCACGAGCTGCCGCCCACGGACATGCGCCGGCTGAACCTGTCGGTGGCCGGGCGCGACGACGCCGAGTGCTACCTCTCGGCCTTGCCCGGGAGCGCGGGCGGGGCCCTGGCGAACATCAACCGCTGGCTCGGCCAGGTCGGCCTGGAACCGATCGACGCCGCCGCGCTGGAGGCCTTGCCGACGAAGTCGTTCTTCGGCTTCGAGGCCTATTACCTCGACGTCGAGGGGGACTACACCGGCATGGGCGGGGTCGCGCGACCGGAGACCGCCCTGGTCGGCCTGGTCCTCGAAGCGGGTGAGAGCATGGTGTTCCTCAAGATGGTGGGGCCGGCGGACGTGATCGCCGGCGAGCGCGCGCGCTTCGAGCTGCTGGCCGGGTCCCTGCGACCCAAGGGCATGTCCGCCCCGCCGGCCGACACGGGCGCCGGAGCGCCCATGACCTCCAGCGGCGGCGGCAGCGGCGGCGGCCTCGTCTGGGACGTGCCCGAGGGCTGGAGCGAGGCCGCGCCGCGCCAGATGCGCGTGGTCACGCTCCTGCCGGATGGTGCGAGCGATACCGAGTGCTACGTCACGCGCTTGCCCGGGGGCGCCGGGGGCGTGCTGGCCAACATCAACCGCTGGCGCGGCCAGCTGGGCCTCTCGCCCCTGAGTGACGACGACCTGGCCGGCCTCGAGCGGCGCCCGATGCTGGACGCCGAGGGCGTGGTCGTCGACCTGGCCGGCGACTTCAAGGGCATGAGCGGCTCGAGCGTCGAGGGCGCGGGTCTGCTCGGGCTCCTGTGCCTGCTCCCCGACAGCATGGTGTTCGTCAAGATGACCGGCCCCAGGGAAGAGGTCGACGCCCAGCGCGAGCGCTTCTTCGACTTCTGCGGCTCGCTGGCCTACGAGGGGTCCTGAATGGCGCGTCAGAAAAAGAACGTCTTCCAGCAGGTGATCGGGGTCTTCGGCTCCTTCGGGATGGTCTGCATCATCCTGCTGCTCCTGTTGCTGCTGACCTTCCTCGGGACGCTCGAGCAGCAGTACTCGACGCTGTACGAGGTGCAGAAGCGCTACTTCGAGTCGCTCTTCGTCACCGGCACCCCGCTGCGCGTGCCCTTGCCCGGCGCCTACCTGTTGCTCTCGGTCCTGGCCCTGAACCTGCTCGTCGGCGGCATGCTGCGCATGCGCCGCAGCTGGTCGCGTGCCGGCGTCTTCATCATCCACATCGGCATCGCGATGCTGCTCGTCGCGGGCTTCGTCGAGTGGCGCACCTCGCAGAAGGGTCAGCTGCGTGTGCTCGAGGGCTCCAGCGGCGACTCGTTCCTGAGCAGCCAGGAGTGGGACGTGGTCGTCACCGAGCACAAGGCCGACGGCAGCGCGCGCCAGTACACGATCCCGAACGACCGCCTGCGGGCGCTCGAGCCGGGGGCCGAGGCGCGCATGGTCTCGGACGAGCTGCCCTTCGACGTGATCCTGTCCGGCTACCTGCCGAACTGCTCGCCGCGCCCCGTGGATGACGGCTTCATCCAGGGCATCGTGGTCGAGGGCTTCGTGCTGCAGCCCAAGCCAGGGCCGGACACCGAAGGCTCGGACGACTTCCCCGGGGTCGCTTGCGTCATCGAGGAGGACTCGGGCCAGCGCCAGGTGGGCCTGCTCTGGGGCCGCCAGAGGGTGCCCTGGGCGCTGCAGATCGATGGCCGCACCTGGGAGGTCGACCTGCGCCGGCGTGAGTGGGACCTGCCCTTCACGATCCGCCTGACCGACTTCACCAAGGAAGAGCACCCGGGCATCACGCGTGCGGCCAAGTACTACTCGGACGTCGTCTACATCGAGAACGGCGTCGAACAGAACATCCGGATCAGCATGAACGAGCCCCTGCGCAGGCAGGGCTACACGGTCTACCAGTCGGGCTTCCAGCCGACCGGAACGGGCCCGGATGATCCCTTCTTCTCGAGCTTCTCCGTCGTGCTCAATCCGACGGATCAGGTTCCCAAGTGGGCCTGCTGGGTGATCGCCCTGGGCCTGCTGGTGCACTTCATCCCGATGCTCACGAAGCACATCAAGGCCCAGTCCGCGAAGGCGTCGTCATGAATCGTCTCGTCAAGAGATCCGCTCTCGTCCTGTCGCTGTTCCTGGCGTTCGCCCTGCCCGCCGCGGTGGGCCTGGCCCAGGAGGCCCACGGACCCGACGACGGGCACGACCACGGCGCCGAGTTCCTCGGCGCCGACCAGCCGGTCGAGAGCCTGCCCGAGTGGTCCTCGGAGACCCTCGGCCTCTTCTCGCGCATCGCCGTGCAGGAGGATGGCCGGGTCAAGCCCATCTCCACGGTCGGGGCGGTGGCGCTGCTGCAGATCAACTACATGCGCCTGGCCAAGGACCAGCACGGCAACTCGTACTCGCCGAACGAGTTCATGCTGGCGCTGCTCTTCTTCCCGGAGACGGTGAGGGATTGGCCCCTCTTCCGCGTCGAGTCGCGCGATGCCGTGCACGCCATCGGTGTCAGCTTCGAGGGCAAGAAGGGTGCGGACCGCTACACCTACCGCGAGCTCGAGCCGGGCTTCGGCAAGCTCTTCGAGCTGGGGCATGAGTACTCCAAGATCGACCGCAAGGCGCGCGCCCCCGTCCAGGGCCAGGTCGTCGATCTGGGCGAGAGCGTCATGCGCTTCGAGCGGCTCTCGCGCATGTTCGACTTCGCCCGGGCCGAGCTCGACGCCGAGGGTATCCCGGGCTTCGAGGGCAAGCCCTACGTGACCTACAGCGAGGTCCTGGCCGCTGCCCCCGCCCTGCGTGAGGCCGTCTTCGGCCTGGCCGAGGACGACCCGCAGCGCGAGGAGATCCATGCCCGCACGTCGCGGCTCTTGAACGAGGTCTCACTCCTGGCCGAGCGCGCCGCGGTGACCGGGGTGGCCCAGGTGCCGCCGACCGTCTCGGCCGACGAGCAGCGCGAGTGGACGACGATCGGCGACCTCTCGAACGACGCCTTCGTCGCTGGCCCCGTCGACCCGCGTGTCCTGGGGATGGTCCAGGCGATCGAGGGCATGGCGGCCAATCGCTCCAATGACGAGGCCTTCCTCGCCAGCCTGACCGCCCTGGCGGACAACAGCCGCGAGCTGGTCACGGCACGCCAGGAGCAGGGCAAGGTCGACTTCGAGGTGACCTTCTACGGCTTCGACCCGTTCTTCAAGAGCCTCGGCTTCTACCTCCTGGCCTTCGTCCTGATGGCCGTCACGTGGCTGCGCCCCAATGCGCGCCGCGTGCTGACCGCGGCCAAGGTCCTGACCGGGCTGGGGTTTCTGGTGCACATCGCCGGCATCGGCATGCGCTGCTACCTGCGCTCGAAGCCGCCGGTGTCGAACCTCTACGAGACGGTGCTCTTCGTCGCCGCCGGAGCCGTCCTGGCCTGCATGGTGATGGAGCGCATCCACCGGCGTCGAATCGCGGGCTCCCTCGGGCCCTTCCTGGGGTCGCTGGGCCTGTTCCTGGCCATGAAGTACGAGGTGCTCGACGGCGCCGACACGATGACGCCCCTGGTCGCTGTCCTCGACACCAACTTCTGGCTCCTGGTGCACGTGACCTGCATCACGATGGGCTACTCGGCCGGGCTCCTGGCGTCGGGCTTCG
>JAJFFA010000732.1 GCA_021776885.1 Planctomycetota bacterium | reverse complement strand
CGGCGAGGTCAGGACCCAGAAGGCGGCCACCAGGGCGTAGACCGCCTGGGCACAGGCGCCGTGCAGGAAGGCCAGGCGCGGGCTGTTCTCGAGCACGCGGGTGCCCCCCAGGACGCCCTGGGCGCTGATCGCGACCAGCATCAGAACCGCCGTGAGCCACACCGCGCGTCGCTCGCGCCGGACCAGGGCCAGCACGACGGTGACGATGGCGAACACGCCCAGCAGCGACGCGACCAGGCGGTGTGTGTGCTCGATCGAGACGCCGAAGTTCCCGAGCATCTCGTCCAGCGGGTAGGTCCACATGTTGTGGCCGAAGGTCGTCGGCCAGTCGGGGACCGCCATGCCCACGCGGTAGGTCGTGACCAGCCCGCCGGCCAGGATCAGGAGCAGCGACCAGACCGCCATCAGCCACGCCATGCGGCGTGTCCAGCGGCTCGACGGCTGCACCTGGTTCTGGGTCATGGGACGCGGGTCTTCAGCTCTGTTCAGGCGCTGCGCGAGGAGTCGCTACCGGCGCCGACGTTCTGCACCCACTGGGGTGAGAAGTCCTCGATCGCGTCGGGGTCGGCGTACTCGTACGGGCCGCGGTGCACCGCCAGCTCCTGGTCGAAGTTGCCGTGGCCGGGGGGCGAAGGCGCGCTCCACTCGAGGCTCGAGGCCTGCCAGGGGTTGCGGCCGACGCGCTTGCCGGCGCCCAGGCTCCAGAAGAAGTTGATGACGAAGAAGATCTGCCAGGCGAACAGGCAGAAAGCGCTGATCGAGATGAACTCGTTCAGGGGCTGCAGGTGCGCGTAGGTCTCGTAATCGTAGGGGTCCGCCGTGCGTCGCATCAGGCCGGCCATGCCGAGCTGGTGCATCATGTAGAAGACGCAGTTGGTGAAGACGAAGCTCCCGACGAAGTGAATCTTGCCGAGGGTCTCGTTCATCATTCGCCCGAACATCTTCGGGTACCAGTGGTAGATGGCCGCGAAGATCGCGAACACCGACCCGCCGAACACCACGTAGTGGAAGTGGGCGACGATGATGTACGTGTCGTGGATGTAGATGTCGACCGGCGTGGCCGCCATCCAGATGCCCGACAGACCACCGATGATGAACATGGCCACGAAGGCCAGGGCATTCAGCATCGGGGTGGTGAAGCGAATGCGTGCGCCCCACAGGGTGCCGATCCAGTTGAACACTTTGATGGCCGAGGGCAGAGCGATCATGATCGTCGAGACCATGAAGGTCATGGCCAGCCCCGGGTTCATGCCGGAGGCGAACATGTGGTGGCCCCAGACGATGAAGCCCAGGCCGGCGATGGCCGCCATCGAGTAGACCATCGGCTTGTAGCCGAAGATCGGCTTGCGCGCGTGGGTTGCGATGATGTCGGACGCCAGGCCCATGGCCGGCACGACCATGATGTAGACCGCCGGGTGGCTGTAGAACCAGAACAGGTGCTGCCAGAGCAGCGGCTGGCCGCCCGCGGCGGCGCCGGCCATCTCCGGGTTCATCTGGTTGACGATCAGGTTCGTCGGCGTGAAGAACCCGGTCTGCAGCGTGCGGTCGAGGATCTGCATGATGCTCGCCGCCGTCAGCACGGGCAGGGCGAAGAGCTGCAGCAGGGCAGCGATGAAGAGGGCCCAGATCGACAGGGGCATGCGCATCAGGGTCATGCCCGGCGCACGCATCTTGACGATGGTCGTCACGTAGTTGACCGCACCCATCATCGACGAGACACCGACCCAGGTCAGGGCCAGGAGCCACCAGGTCTGGCCCGAGAGAGAGCCTGGCGCAGCCGAGGTGATCGTCGAGAGTGGCGGGTAGGCGGTCCAGCCCGCGGCGGGACCTCCGCCCTCGGCCAGGAAGCCCATCACGACGCACAGCATCGCCGGCACCATGGCCCAGTAGCCGAACATGTTCAGCTTGGGGAAGGCCATGTCTGGCGCGCCGATTTGAAGCGGGATCAGGAAGTTCCCGAAGGCTCCCGTCAGCAACGGGATGATCACGAAGAAGATCATGATCGTCCCATGCATCGTAAAGAGCATGGTGTAGAACTCCGGCGTGATCGCGCCGCCGGTCTTCGGGAACATCAGGTTCCCGATCAGCGGCATCTTCGTCCACGGCCAGGCCAGCTGCCAGCGGATGGCCATCGCCATCAGGCCGCCCAGGATCATCATGACCAGGCCGGTCATCATGAACTGGATGCCGATCACCTTGTGATCGGTAGAGAAGATGTACTTGCGGAAGAAGCCGATCTCGTGGTGATCGTGCGACTCGCGGACGGTTCCGGGGGCACCGAGGCCCGGGGCAACGTTCGGGGCGGAATGGCTCATGGTCAGTGTCCTCAGTCGGCCTCGAAACCGTTGTCGAACTGCTTGGCGGTCATCTCTTCCAGCCAGGCTTCGTACTCGCTACGGGAGACGACCCGCACGCGCCCGCTCATCTTGTAGTGGCCCCAGCCGCAGAGCTCGGCGCAGATGATGTCGAAGTGGTTCTTCGACTCCAGCGCCACCTGTTCGGGGTCGGCCTGGAACCAGATCGGGAAGGTCATGCCCGGTACGGCGTCCTGCTTCAAGCGCATCTTCGGGATGAAGAAGCTGTGCAGCACGTCCCGCGAGCGCAGGTTCATGACGATCTTCTGATCGTCGGGAACCACGAGCTCGAAGGGGCTCTGCAGGTCGTCGACCGTGCCCAGGCGGCCGTCGGCGCCGGGGTAATGGAAGCGCCAGTCGAACTGGCTGCCCCAGATGTCACAGAAGACCGGCTCGTCCTCGATCGCCGAGCGGAACTTGATCGAGGCGAAGGTGCTCATCTGCGAGAAGGCGATCACCAGCAGCAGCAGCGCCGGGATGCCCGTCCACAGGAACTCCAGGCGGTGGTTGCCGTGGGAGAACGCGCCCTTGTCCGGACGCTTGGCGCCGTACTTGAAGACGAACCAGAGCAGCAGGCCTTCGGTCAGGACGAAGAAGACCAGGATCATCCCGGAGATCAGATAGAAGAGGAAGTCGATGTCCTCTCCGTACGTCGAGATCTCGGCCGGCCACCACCAGGTGTAGCCCTCGGGCTGGGGCCCGAAGAGGAAGGTCTCGCTGTCGATGAAGGTCCAGACCCCCAGGACGGTCATGACCAGCAGGAGCAGCGTGAAAAGGATGCGCATCAGTGGCCCTCGCCTTCGTGTCCGCCGTCTTGGTCCCCGTCGTGCCCGGCGTCTTCGCTGCCGCCGTGGCTGTCCGTATCCGCGCCATGCCCGTCCCCGTGGTCCGCGGAGGCCAGGCCCGCGCGGCGGCGCTCGTAGGCGCGGTTGACGTCGTGCTCCTCCGCGATGGAGAGCACGTAGTACGCCAGGGCCCAGATGTCGTCGTCCGTCAAGGACGCGTCGGCGGCCGGCATGATCGTGCCGGAGATGCCCGTCTTGACCCGTCGGTAGATGTCCAGCGGGCGGTTGCCGCCCCGGAACAGGCCGACGTGGAAGTTGCGCGGGTCACTGTCGTTGCCCCACTCGTCCTTGCGGATGACCAGGTTGCCGTCCTCGTCGGGCTCGAAGATCGAGTCTCCGTTGCCGCGTCCGTCGACGCCGTGGCAGGTGTAGCAGTTGGCGACCGTCCCGAGGAACAGCTCCTTGCCGTGGGCCAGCATCTCGTCGGTGACCGCGTCCGGCATGGGCAGCTGGCCCGTGGGTCGCACGACGTTGTCCTCGGCGGCGTCCCACTTCTCCCAGACCAGCTCGTAGATCTCGAGCGCCGCGGAGGCGGGCAGGTACTCCTCGTTCACGGCCTCGAGCACCATCAGGTTCTCGACCTCGCCGCGGATGCCCAGCAGGCGCACGTAGTCGATCAGGCCCTCGAGCTCGCCACGCGAGAAGCGCGCGAAGGAGGGCATGGCCGTGAAGGTCGCGCCGTTCATCAGGATCGAGAGCAAATCATCGCGCCGCGGGCGGGTGTTGCGCTCGACACCGATCCACTTGAACTTGCCCTCGCGGTAGTCCCGCGGCGGCGGGTCGAGGAACTCGGCCGTCGGGCCGTTGCCCCCGCCGTCGGTCCCGTGGCAGTGCAGGCACTGGCGCCGGTACAGGTCCGCGGACTCGCGCAGGCTCGGATACCAGGATTCGAAGAGGTACAGGGCCTCCTCGTGCCAGGTGCCGTAGCTGTCGTCGTCCTCGTCGTAGGCCGCGTCCGGGTCCTCCAGCAGCGCGGGCAGGAAATCGCCGAGCCAGATGGCCCAGAGGTCCTGCGCGCTGCGCGGCTCGGTCACCTCGGCGTAGCGCCGGGCCCTGATCAGCTCGAGCTGCGGCGCGAAGCGCTGCAGGTTCTGGAGCTTGACCTCGTCGAAGGCCTCGTCGTCGATCTCGTCCCCACCACCGGCGTTGGGGTCGTAGTCGTCGTCGTACCAGTCCTCGAGGATCAGGTAGGCCGGGTCGCCGGGCGTACCGAACAGGTACTCGAGGGCGCCTCGGACCTGGGCTCCGACCGCGTCACTCCGCGCCGGCGAGAAGGTGTCCCGCAGGGCAGGGACGGACTTGTCGTTCAGCTCGTAGCGCAGGGGATCGACGCTCGGCTCGAACTCGCACGAAGCGAGGCCGAGGAGCGCCAGGCCGAGGGCCAGGCGGGACTGGAATGAGCCAGGTTGGGCGGCTCTGAGCGAAGGGGACATGCAGCGGCCTTTCGAGGGAGCTCGAGAGTCATGCGCACCCGCTGGAGCCGCCCCCGGGGTCGGGGACGCGCTCTCCAGGATCCGCGCTACTTTTGGGGGAGTCTCGGGCGAAAAAGACGCGAACAGTTTGGCTTTCGTTGGCCGGGAGTCAAGCGCAGGACCGCCTCGGTTAGGCTCGCGCGGGCCTTTCCTGCGCCTGGCCAGCGCAAGCTCCCCACGCCACCCCATGTCCGCCTCCCCCCTCGCCCCGCTCTACTCCACCTTGGGAGCCCGCCCCACGGACCCCGCCGGCTCCGGCGGGCCGGACGACTTCGGAGATCCGCGGGCCGAGTGGCGCGCCGCGATCGAGGACTGTGCCCTGCTCGACGCTACCGATAGAGAGCGAGTGCGCCTGCGCGGCGCGGACGCCTCCGCCTTCCTGCAGCGCCTCCTGACCACCGAAGTACGCTCCTTGACCCCCCCGGGAGGTGGTCCCGGCCTCTTGCTCTCCTCCAAGGGCCGGGTCGCCGCCGCCTTCGACCTGGCCCTG
The DNA here is from genome assembly GCA_021776885.1 of Planctomycetota bacterium. GTDB lineage: Bacteria > Planctomycetota > UBA1135 > UBA1135 > JAJFFA01. The sequence goes on along the minus strand of JAJFFA010000732.1, from coordinate 667 downwards.
GTGGACGGCCCGGAGGGCCGCTCCTACGACCTCTCGACCCCCGCGGGCCGGGGGGCGAGCCTGGCGGCCGAGCTCGACAAGTACCTGTTCAGCGAGGCGGTCGAGCTCGAGGACACGAGCGCTGGCCACGCCCCGCTGCACCTGGTCGGCCCGGGCTGCGCCGAGCTCCTGGAGCGCGTCACGCCCCTCCTGGAGCAGCTCGGCTGCGCCCCCGTCCCGCGCCAGGTCGCCGGCTCCCCCGGTTTCAGCCTCGACGCCGGCCCCGCCCGGGCGGCGGCTCTGGCCAGCGCCCTGATCGACGCGGGTGCGCGCCCCGCCGGGCAGCGCGCCCGCACGGCCCTGGCCCTCGAGGCCGGTCGCCTGGACGAGGGCGCCCAGATCGATGCCGACGCCTACCCCCAGGAGCTGCGCCTCGAGGGCGCCTTCCAGCTCGACAAGGGCTGCTACGTCGGCCAGGAGGTCGTGGCCAAGCTCGACACCTACGGCGGGCTGAAGCGCTGCCTCTTCGGCCTCGCCTTCGAGGCACCCGCCGCCCCCCCCCCGGGCCCCCCCCCACCGGCCCAGCAGGACGGCCCGCCCAACCACGCGGCGGTCATCCTGTGCGCGGGGCCCGCCAAGCGCCACCACCCCCCCCACGCCCAGGCCCGGCTCGACCCCACCACACCCG
>JAJFFA010000731.1 GCA_021776885.1 Planctomycetota bacterium | reverse complement strand
TCGAGCTCGAGCTCGAGGTCCACGGTCCCCTCGACCCCTACCACGGCGACCCGTCCTACGTGGACGCCCTGCGCGACCTCGCGGCCAGCGAGCGCCGGCTGCGGCTGTTCGGAGCCTATCCCCAGGACGACCTGCCGCGGGTCCTGGCGCGGCTCGACGGGGTGGCGGTGCCGTCCCTCTGGAACGAGGTCTTCGGCCTCTCGGCGCGGGAGGCGCGGGCGGCCGGCTTGCCGGTCCTGGTCGCGCAGCGCGGCGGGCTGGTCGAGGGGCAGGACCCCGGCGTGCGCATCGTGCAGGGCTCCTGGGCCGCCGCCCTGGGGGACTTCGTGCGCGACGCGCAGCGCGCGCCGCAGGGCCTCGACCCGCACATCCCGGCGCCCGGGCTGCGCAGCGTCGGCGAGATGGTCGATCAGCTCGAGCTCGAGTACCAGGCGGCGTTGTCGCCGCCGCGCACGGTGCGCCGCCAGGCGGAGACGAGCCGCTCGGCCAGGGGCGGCCAGGCGTAGCGTTCGAGTACGCGCTCGCGCCCGCGTGCGGCCAGGGCCGCGGCGCGCTGGGGGTCGGCGCACAGCTCGAGCACGACGCGCGCGAAGTCCGGGACGCTGTCGGCCAGGGCCAGGTGCACGCCGTCCTCCAGCTCGAGTCCCTCCGCACCGACGCGGGTCGACACGACGGGGCAGCCCGCCGCCAGGGCCTCGACGATCTTCAGGCGCGTGCCCCCACCGACGCGCAGCGGGACCAGGCACAGGGCCGCGCGGGCGAACTCGGCGGCGACGTCCTCGACCTCGCCCACCAGCTCGACGCCCCGGGCCAGCTCGACGCGATTGCGCAGATCGCTCGAGACCCGTGAGCCGACCAGGGCCAGGCGCAGGTCCGGGCGTTCGCCGTGGAGCCGCGGCAGGATCGAGCCGACCAGCTCCAGCACGGCGCGCACGTTGGGCTCGTAGTCGAGGCTGCCGAGGAACAGCAGACGCAGCGGATCGCGCGGGATCTCGCTGCGCGGGGCGACGCGCTCGCCGTCGACGCCGCTCTCGACAGCGGTGACCTCGATGCCCGGGTGGCGCGCGGCCAGGCGCTGCGCATCCTGGGTGCAGCAGACGACGTGATGGCGCGTGGCGCGCACGAGCTGGCGCTCGAGGCGCGCGACCCGCTGGACCTGGCGCGCCTGGGCGGCGCTGCTCTCGAGGGGCAGCTCGAGGGCGTACTCGAGGTCGAGCTTGTGGTGGTGGGCCAGGATCGGGGTGTGGCCGACGAAGGGGCGGGCGGCGCGCAACAGGCAGGGCTCGTCGAGGTGCAGGAGATCGAAGCCCTGTTCGCGACGCAGCCGGGCGAGGTGCGCGGCGAGGGCTGCCGACCAGAACCAGCGCTCCTTCTTGGCGCCCGTCAGGCGCAGCCCGAGGGGCGCGGTGGAGCGCGGGAAGGTCTGCCACGAGGCGCACAGGGCTCCCAGCTGCGCGCGCCCTTGCTCCTCGGCCTGGGCGGCCCCCGGCTCCTCGACGGCGCAGACGTGCAGCCGCACGGGGTACTCCGTCTCGCGCTGCGCGACGGCGCGCAGGAGCTCGCCGCTGCGCACGCGTCCGCCGGAGCGCGGCGGCCAGGGCACGACCGGTGAGAGGAAGAGGACGTCCAAGGCGCGCGCTAGCCTAGCGCGCTGAGCTGCTCGAGATCGCCCGCGGGTGCCGGGTCCGGGGGCTCGCGGGCTGGGGCGGGGCCGGCCGGGTTATTCGGCTTCGATGACCTCGAGGCGCTGGACGGCGAAGTCGTTGGCCTCGAGCCATTCGGCGAGGGCCGGGGCGCCGGGCGGGTCGAGGGCGCTGCGGAGGGAGGCCTCGAGCTGCGCGCTCAAGGGCGCGTGGCGCACGGCGACGAGGACGCTGATGCGTCCGGCGCGCAGGGGCACGATGAAGCCGCCGTTGTACTCGACGCCGCGCTCGCCGCGCACGATGGGCGCAGCGGGCAGCACGTGGGTGCCCGGCTGGAGGCGGCCGCTGGCGCTCGACCAGGGGGTGTCGCGGGGCCACGCGGGTCGGCGCTGGGCGGCGGCGCCGGGGGGGGACACCAGCCCGCCCTCGGCATCGAGCAGGAAGACCAAGACGGAGGCCGGCTCGCCGAGCTCGAGGGGCAGGACGAAGAGCTGAGCTTCGATGCGCTGGGCGCCGCTGCGTAGGCCTGCGGCGAGCCAGCGCTCCTGGGCGGGTTCGACCCCGCTCAGGTACTCATCGGCGGGGACCACGGTCAGGCCGCCCGGGGAGCGCAGCTGGTAGCCCGGGGGGACCGTGCGCGCGGCTTCGCCCTCGAGGCCGAGCTCGCGCTCGTGGTGCTCGAGGATGCCGGGGCTGGTCGCCAGGGCGGCGACGCGCAGCTCGGGCGCCGCGGGCGGGCCGCTGAGGCGGGTCCACAGGAAGAGGGCAGCGGCGACGGCGGCGAGGCTGGAAGCGAGGACGAAGAGCGTGCCCTTCGGCCGCGTGCGGCGCGGCTCGGCAGTCGTTGCGGCGACGGCCGGGTGGGCGGCGCGGACCAGGTCGTCCAGGGCCAGGAACGACTCCAGCTCCCGCGCCAGTTCGGGCTCGTTGTCCAGGCGCTGCTCCAGGGCAGCGCACTCCGCTGCCGAGAGGGCACCCTCGA
>JAJFFA010000074.1 GCA_021776885.1 Planctomycetota bacterium | reverse complement strand
TCGATCTCGAAGACACCCTGGCTCCCGAGGACGACCTGCGCACGCGCGGCTTCCTGAGCGGCGCGGCGCGCTTCGCACGCGGCGAGGGCCTGTGGGCCGGTGACGGCGTGATCTGGTTCGCTTGCACGAGTGGCGGCCGCGCCAGGTCGGGGCAAGTCTTCCGGTATCGTCCGAGCCCGGCCGAGGGGAACAGCACGCAGGAAGCGAGCGCCCCCGGCACGCTGGAGCTCTTCTTCGAGTCACCCGGCCCGCAGACCGTCGACTACTGCGACAACCTGACCGTCTGCCCGTGGGGAGACCTGCTCCTGTGCGAGGACGGCGGGGCCGACAACTTCCTGGTGCGCCTCACAGCGCAGGGAGCCGTGCATCCCTTCGCGCGGAATGCCGCGTCGGAGTTCGCTGGCGCGACCTTCTCGCCGGACGGCACGACGCTCTTCGTGAACATCCAGCGTCCGGGGATTACGCTGGCCGTCAGCGGCCCCTGGCCCAAGTCCTAGCCGGCCCATGACCAGGAACCTCCCTGCACATCCTCGGCCAGAGAAGAGTGCCCGCTCCCGTTCGGCCGCCGCCAGCGCCCCTGCGCAGGACCCCGCCCCCACTGCTGTACCCCACGCCATCCCGTGAAGTTCCAGGACTACTACGAGGTGCTTGGCGTCGATCGCGACGCCAGCCCCGAACGAATCAAGAAGGCCTACCGCAAGCTCGCGCTGAAGTGGCATCCGGACCAGAACGCGAGCGACAAGGAGGCCGCCGAGCTGCGCTTCAAGCAGATCAGCGAGGCCTACGAGGTCCTCTCCGATCCGGAAAAGCGCAAGAAGTTCGACCGCTTCGGCGAGCACTGGGAACACGGTCAGGAGTTCGAGCCGCCGGCTGGGGAGAGCAGCATGTCGCGCGAGGAGTTCGAGGCCGCCTTCGGAGGCGCGGGCGGCTTCTCGGACTTCTTCCGGTCGGCGTTCGGCGACGACCTGCGGCGCGACTTCGCGGGCGGCCCAGGCCAGCACGGCCGCTATCGCTTCCGCGGCGCGGACGTCCGCGCGGACCTCTCACTGACTGTCTCGGACGCGCTCGCCGGCGGCAGTCGCGAGTTCCAGGTCCCTGCGCGCGTCGGCTGTCCTAGCTGCGGCGGCACCGGCGCCCTCTCGCAGCACGTGTGTCCCTCGTGCGCTGGCGTCGGGCAGGTACGACGAACGAAGACCGTCGAGCTGAAGGTCCCCGCGAACGTTCGGGACGGCCTGACGCTGCGCCTCAAGGGCCTCGGTGACCCCGGCGGGAGCGGCGGCGAGGCCGGCGACTTGCACCTGACGCTGCGGCTTCTGGACGACGAGAACTACACCATCCGGGGCGACGACCTCGAGACGAACGTGACGCTCACTCCCTGGGACGCGGAGAACGGCACGAAGGTCGAGGTGCGAACGGCGCGCGGCACGGCCACTGTCGACGTCCCGCCCGGCTCGCGCAGCGGTGGGCTGCTGCGCCTGCGCGAACAGGGGCTGGCCAAGCGCAGCGCTGGACACGGTGCCCTGCTGGTTCGCCTGCGGATCGACCTGCCGAAGGAGCTGAGCGCCCGTCAGAAGGAGCTCCTGCGCGAGCTCGGCCAGGTCGCGGCCGCCGAACCCGGAGGTGCCGTGTGAGCGTCGAGACCTTCCGCTTCGAGGGCCGGCTGTACCTCTCCCTGGAGGTCGTCGCCGAGCTGTACGAGGTGAAGAGCGTCCTGCTACGCAGTGCCTACGAGCGCGGCCTGCTCGGCACGGGCATCGATCGCGAGCGCACGCTGTGCATCGCGGCCATCGAGCTCGACCGCGTGGCGACGATCGTGCGCCTGCACGAGACCTTCGGTCTCGACCTGGAGGCCATCACCCAGCGGCTGGACTAGGAAGCCGGGGTAGGCACCCCGGATTCCTCGGCGGCCGCTGCCAGTAGTATGTTGGCACCGATGGACGGCGTGGACTATTCGGGGTTCGAGGGAGAGACGCGTCTCTTCTTGCAGGAGCGCCTGCGCTCGATTCTGGGCTGGGTAGGGATCGTGCTGGTCGTCACTGCGGCGGCCATGCTGGCTGCGCGAACACTCTCCGGTGTGACGATCGAGGACGGCCTCGTCGAGTTCATGCGGAACCCGTCGACCGGGGGACTCCTGCCACTGGCCCTGCTCTCGGGATGCACGTGGTTCTGCCTCCGGCGGCGCACCCTCTCAGCTCTCGCGCTAATCACGATCGACTTCCTCCTGCTCCAGGCGATCTTCGCCCTCGCGCTGGCTGGCTACTTCGCAGTCTACGCCTTCTCTTCACCCGGTCACGTCACCTGCGTCGCCACCCTGTCGATCGTCATCCTCTTGCGCGCCACCGCGGTGCCGAGCACGGGCTGGCGAACGTTGCTCTTCTCGCTCCCCGCACCGGTGACCCTCCTCGTCGCCCAGCTCAGCCACGGCGCCATATACGCGTATTCTGGTGGCGAGCCCTACTCGGCGCGCTACTTCGCAGAGTTCGTGGCGCTCAATCAGGTCTTGCTCGGCGTGGCCATGCTGGGTGCGGTCACGACCTCCCAGACCACCAGTGGGCTGCGTCTGCGTTCCTACAAGGCGGCGCGTCTTGGACCCTACGAGCTGGGCCGCCGCATCGGAGGCGGGAGCATGGGCGAGGTCTTCGAGGCGACGCATGCGATGCTGAAGCGGCCGGCCGCGATCAAGCTGCTACGTCCCGAGATCACCGGCGAGCGCACGCTCAGGCGCTTCGAGCAGGAGGTCCAGCAGGCCAGCAGGCTGACCCACCGCAACACGGTCTCAATCTACGACTACGGCCGCACCGGCGCAGGAATCTTCTACTACGCGATGGAGC
>JAJFFA010000730.1 GCA_021776885.1 Planctomycetota bacterium | reverse complement strand
TGCACGTGCACCAGGGCCAGGTCATGGGTGCTGGCCCAGGTCTCGACGCACTCCTCGCTGCGCGGGTTGCGCAGGAGATCCCCCAGGCGTTCGTGGTCGTGGTAGGCGTACGCCATGCGGCGCACGAGGACCCCTTCGATGCGCTGCTCGGCCGTGCTGTAGGGCCGCCGCAACCCGCTGCTGTCGAGGGCCAGGACGAAGACCCGCGCTCCGCGCGCCACCAGCTCGCGCGCCAGGGCGCCGCAGTGCGCCTCGACGCCCCCGGCATCCGGGGGAAAGCCCGCCGAGATCAGTCCGATGCGCATCAGCTCGAGGGCAGGCTGGCCCTGGAGTCGGCCCGCGCCGGCAGGGCGTCGGGCCGCCGTGGCGGCGCCTCGAAGGCCCGGGGTTCGTCGAGGACGCGGGCGTACACGTCGAGAACGCGGCTCAGGTGATCGGCGTAGCGCACCGGCGGATCGCTCGCGCGCCGCACGGGGGGCCGGTCCAGATAGGTGGCCATGGCGTTGGCCAGGGCACGGTCGTCGTCGGGGTGCACCAGGATCCCGTGCACGCCGGGCTCGAGCACCTCGCGGATCCCGGGCACGTCACTGGCGATGACCGGCACCCCCGCGATACGCGCCTGAAGCACGGTCAGCGGCGCGTTCTCCGTCCACTGCGAGGGCACGACGAGGACGTCCAGCTCGGCGATCACCTGCGGCGCCGCCAGGGGTTCGAAGGACCCGCAGCGCTCGATCCGCCGGCTCAGGTCGGGACTCCAGATGGCGTCGAGGTAGCGCCGGTGGCGCCCCCCGACGGGGTGGCCGTAGAGGCGCACGCTCCAGTCGGGGCGCGACGCGCTCGACGGCGAGCCCAGTGCGGCGGCTCGCTCGAGCCGGCGCACCGCGTCGAAGAGCTTGTGCAGCCCCTTGTGCGGCAGGAACTGCCCCAGGAAGCCGAAGCGCACGGGAGCCGGATCCGCCGCGCCCGCACCCGCACCCGCGAGGGCGGCCTCGCGGCGCGCCTCCGCGGCGAGGTACGGGGCCTCGTCGACGCCGTAGCAGAGCTGCGTGAGGCGCTGGCCATCGAGGCCGGCGCGCAGAAACTTGGAGGCCACAGCGGCGGTCGGGGCGATCACGTGATCCATCGAGAGCATGGCCTCGCTCACGCGTTGGGCCCGGGACTCGAGTTCGCGCGCGCCGACCACGAGCCCCAGGCCCCCGAGGCGCGCCAGGCCCTCCCCCAGCAGCGCGGCGCTGACGCGCTGGGCGAAGCCGTCGTACGGGCCGCGCCCGCGGATGCAACGTGCGCAGGCCTCGGCGCTGAGCGGCCCGTTGCAGGCCTGGGCGCTCTGGTCGAGGAGCTGTCCACGGTGACACAGGAGCCCGAAGTCGGTCAGGGTGACGACGGTCGCCGCCCCCGCGGCCCGCGCGAGCTTGGGCAGGCGAATGGAGAGGCCCCAGAGCATGTGCGTGAAGTGCACGACGTCGGGGGCGAGCTCGCGCAGGAGCTCACCGAAGAGGGTCTCGATGCGCGCGTTCTCGTAGCTGTCCGCGAAGCTCTTCTTCGGGTCGCCCGCGTTGTGCACCTGGAACAGGGGCACGCCGTAGCGCACGCTGCGCTCGACCGTGTAGCGCGGCTGGGAGCCATCGCGCAGGGGGCTCAGGACGCTCACTTCGTGGCCCAGGCCAGCCAGGCCCGTGGCCAGCTGGTGGGTGTAGAACTCGGTGCCCCACTGGCCACTGGGCGGGAAGCCGTTCGAGACGCAGAGCACGCGCAGCGGGCGGTCAGCCCGCGCTCGTGCTTTCACCCCGGGTCTCGGATTCGCCCCCGTTCGCAGCTTCATCCCGGGGCGCAGCTTCATCCCGGGGCGCAGCTTCGCTCGGGGGCGCGACTTCACTCGCCCTCCTCGTTCCACTCGATCAGGTGCAGCTCGTACTGCCAGCGACGCACAGCGCGGTACCAGGCGCTCCCGACCTCTTCCAGCCGCGCGGCCACCTGCGTCAGGGGGACGTCGCCCTCGACCTGGGTCGTGGCGCCCCGGGCGTCGGGGCCCAGGTGTCCGCGCTGCGCGTCGTGCTGCCGGTCGTGCAGGTGCTCGTGGACGTCGTTGCGGTGGCTGTGGTCGTCCCCGAACCAGGACGTGGTCAAGGCTCCGGTCGCGTGCACACCACGCATCGTGCGCTCGTAGCAGAAGCGCGGCGAGATCACCGCGAAGCCGGCGTACAGGTAGGAGTAGGCGAAGGCATGCGCGCGCGGCTCTTCGTCGCGACCGTGCATGGCCGCGATCAGTGAGCGGCCGTGCATCTCCGCGGGGCGCGGGATGCCCGCCGCGGCCAGCAGGGTCGGTGCCAGGTCGATCGTGCTGACCAGGTCCTCGACGACCCGCGGCTCGATGTTCAGGCGCGGATCGGGGCAGATCAGCAGGGGCACGTGCAGGTCGACGTCGGAGACCGTGCCCGAGTCGAGGATCAGCCCACTCTCGCCGAAGCTGACTCCGTGGGTCCCGACCACGGCGATCGTCGTGCGCTGCCGCCAGGCCAGGCGCTCGACGTGGCGCAGCAGGCGCCCCAGGTTCTTGTCGAGCTGGGCCAGGGCCGAGTCGTAGCGGGCCTCGTACTCTCCGAGGGTCAGGGGAACGCCCGAGAAGTCGCTCGGCGGGATGGCGAAGAACACCGGCGACGAGTCCCCCACCGGCGGCACGACGTCGAGCTCGGCGCGCGGCTCGAATTCGAGCTCCGGGACCTCGGCCGCCGCGACCCAGATGCGCTGCAGGTCGTTCATGTGCAGGTAGGCGAACCAGTCCTCGTCCCGCTCGCGCTCCTTCAGCCACTCGAGGAAGCGGCTGCCTACGCCCTTGATCCCGAAGACCCGCTCCGCGTCGTACTTGCCCCCCGCGAACTCCTCGAAGTCGAGGAAGCCCTGATCGAAGCCGTGCAAGCCGCCCACCGAGTGGTGGTCGACGAAGCCGGCCGAGCTCCAGCGCGCAGCCAGGAACTCGACGGGCAGGCGCGGGACCTCGTCCGGAACGAACCAGCCGGTCGCGCGGCCGAGGCGCCGATCTTCACCCAGGGGAACCCGTGCGATCAGCGGGTCACAGCCGGTCAGGAGTGCGATGTGCGCCGGAACCAGGGCCGCGGCTGCGGTCCAGGCGCTGGCGAAGCGCACGCCCTCCGCGGCCAGCTGGTCGAGGTTGGGCGTCGTCGCCCGATCGTAGCCGTAGCACGAGAGATGGTCGGCCCGCAGGGCATCGACGGCGATGACCAGGACTCCGCGTCCGGCCTGGATCTCGCCCTGCGTCGCGGGAGCCGACGCGTCCTGGGCCGCCGCGCCACAGGCCGCGATGCAGAGCAAGACAGCGGTCCACGCGCCGAAGGAGACCATCGCCGGCAGAGTCGCCTTTCGAGCGGGGGGAAGCAACCCAGTGGCACGCACCCGGATTTGCCCGTCCGGGAACCCGTTAAATGAAGCCGCCGGGACGGATCCCGGCGACTTCAACTCTTCCAAGGCTCTGCTCTTGTGCGACCGGCTCTCAGGTGATCGCACAGTGCTCGGTGCGGGGTCGGGCCCCGCTGTGGTCAGGCGGCGGCCTGACCTGCCCCGCGGCTGGAGCGTCGGGCGCTCGCGGCGAGGGTTGTGAGGGGGATCGACGCCAACGCCGGGGAGGCGGCGCGGGCGTGATCCCAGGGGTCCAGGCCGGGGAGGGCGGCACGGACCGGAGGAAAACCGTCACTGGCTCCAGCGGAGACAGGGGCGGAAGGGGCTTCGGGAAACGTGTTCTGGGCTAGTACGTGGCCCACGTGCGGCAAGTCACGGATGAGGACACCCGGACCGGGAGTCGCGCCTGCGAGAGCGCTCCGGTTCGCTTGGGTGAGGTTTCGTGCTTGTCGCATGGGAGGTGTGGGCTCGTTTCCCTTGGCCCTGTGCGGCATGAATCCCGCTGCGACCCAAAGCGATGCAACTGGTTGCATTTATTAGGACGCTTTAACCTTCGAGCCCCGCCGTCCCCCCCTGGGTGGGCCCCAGGGCGGGTCCCGGGGCGGAATTTGGGCCCGCCGGGCTGCTACGCTTGAGCCATGGACCCCAGGCAACCGCGCTGGTCGGAAGAACGTAAGGCCGCCGTTCACGCGGCCCACTCGGTCGTCGGAGATTGGCACCTGGCGGAGGACCTGGCGCAGGAGACGCTGCTGCGCCTGCTCGACGGACGCGCCGTGCCGAAGCGCGGCTCGAGCACCCCGTTTCCGCCCGCCTGGGTTCGGCGCGTGGCCCGCAACCTCGCACTGAACGTGATGCGTGACCACGGCCGGCGGCGCAAGCGTGAGGCCCTGGTCGCCCGGAAGGACTCCGTGCACGAAGTACGCAAGGGTCTGGACGAGGACCAGGTCGCGCTTCTCACGGGCGAGCTCTCGGCCCTGCGCGAGCCCTACGCGTCGACCCTGCGGATGCGCTACATCGAGGGCCGGAGCCAGGACGCCATCGCGACCCGACTCGGGATCAGCCTCGAGACCGTGCGTTCGCGCCAGCGGCGCGGACTCGGTCTGTTGCGTGAGCGCCTGGGCCAGAGGGACCGCCCCAACGCCTGGTCGCTGCTCACGCTCTTCGGCACGGGGCGCCGCGCGACCCTGGCCCTGGGCGCGGCCGCGCTGGTCATCGCGGCCTGCACGGTAGCGCTGGTCCTCGGCCGGCGCGGAGTCGAATCGGCCGCGCTCGAGGTCGCCGCCGCCGCCCCGCTCCCGGCGCTCGAGACCCAGGACCCCGCGCGGAGCGTCGCGACCCGCGACGGTCCGCGCCTGGGCGAAGGCGACGCGCCGCGCGCGGGCACCCCGCCCCTGCGCGTCGTGAACGGTCGCGTCACGGATGGCGCTGGAAGCCCGATCCTCGGAGCGCGCCTGTGGTACTCGTTGCCCGACGCCCCCGACGAGCTTCAGCCCAGCGCTGCACGCAGCGCGTCGGACGGAACCTTCCGCCTCGAGCTGCGCGGCGGGCCCGCGTGGGTCGGTGCCACGCTGCGCGGACACGCTCCGCGCTTCATGGTCCTGTCGCTGGGCAGCGAAGCCTCGGAGCGCGGCGCCGGCGAACCGCTCGAGCTCGAGATCGAGCGTGCCGTACCCGTGCTACGCGGTGTGGTCTGCGACCAGGAGGGCAGACCCCTCGCGGGCGCGCGCGTGCAGGAGCGCTACGGCATCGACCTGCGCCGCTGGCGCGACGGCACGGGCCGCGACCTGCGTCTGTTCCCCGCCGACGTCCGGGTCACGGACGAGAACGGCGAGTTCGTGCTCGAGCGTCCGCGGCCCTTCCAGCCCGCCGAGCTCCTGATCGAGGCGGACGGCAGGGTGCCCTGGGCCGCGGACCTGGGCAGCTACATGGTCGAACCGCGTCCGATCCAGGCCACCCTGCTCCCGGGCGCGAGCCGCACCGGCCTCGTCGTCGACGCCGAGGGACGACCCGCCGCTGACGTCGCCGTCGTCCTGGTCGGTGATGGGCGTCGCGCCCACTCGACGCGCACCGACGCCGAGGGACACTTCGTGCTCGAGCCCGTGGCGCCGGGCGCCGCGCAGCTGCTGCTCAACCCGCACCTGGAGGCCGGCCTGGATGCCCGCGATCTCGAGCTCCAGATTCCCCCCGGAGCGTCCGCGGGCAGCCCGATCGTGCTCGCCGCCGGTCGCTCGGTCGAGGGCAGGGCGCGCTCCTCCGCCGGCGCCCCCCTGGCGGGCTGGACCGTCGTGGCCCGCTCCGCTGCGCGCCACCCGCGGCGCACGACGCGCACGGACGACAGCGGCCACTTCGCCTTCGGCGGACTCCCCGAGGGCAGCTGCCAGCTCTCCCTCTATGCGCCGCAGAGCGCGGAATCCCCGAGCCTGGTGCTCGAGGGCGTCTTGATCCCCAGCACCGGGCTGGAGCTCCTGGCCGATCTGGACACCTCGCCGCGCGACTCGACGGACCTCGACGCAGCCGCTCCCGCCCCGGCCCCGGGGCGCCTCGTGGTCGAGGTGCCCTACGACGCCTTCCTCGCGCGCGGCATCGTCAACTGGGCACTGCTGGGCCCGGGAATCGAGCTGCGTGACGCCCTGGCTTGCCCGACGACTCCGGAGCGTCCAGCCCAGCTGATCGTGGACGAGCTTCCCCCGGGTGACTACGTCCTGCGCCTGCGCGGCAACCGCCAAATCCAGCTACGCACGCGGATCGAGCCCATGCAAACCCAGCGCCTCGTCGCCGGAGAGCTGCAGTGCCTGCCGCGCAAGCTGATCGTCAGCTGCGCGGAGCTCTGGACCCGCAGCCAGCTGGCCCTGGACGTGGTCGACATGCAGGGCGAGCTGATGCACTCGACCGCCCACACTCCGCGTTACCCGTCCCTGGGCCCGCGGCCCTTCGACCAGGTCGCCCTCTCCCTGCCCCCGGGGCCGTATACGGCCCGCGTCCGCGCGGATGGACTCGCAGCCCTCGAGGTCGCCTTCGCCGTCGACCTGGGTACGACGGCGCCCGCCCTGCGCCTCGAGCTCGAGTAGCGAGCGCTTCAGGCGACGACGAAGCCGTCGCTGACCGAGTAGGTCAAGAGGCGCGTGTGCGGCCCCGCTTCGCGGCGCACGAGCTCGGCCAGCCAGTCCTCTTCCCCGGGCCAGGGGTAGGCGTAGACCAGGTCGAAGTCCGCCAGGCTCATGCCCATCTCGTCGTAGGCGTCCGCGCCCTCCGTCAGGGTCAAGAAGTCCGCCGAGAGCAGCTCGATCTCGTCGCGGAACGCAGGCGGCACGAAGCTGCCCTCGATGAAGCGCGCGCCAGAGTCGAAGCGCTCGGCCAGGTCGCGCGAGGCCGTCACCAGCTCCGGCACGATCTCGATGCCCCAGGCGTCGTACCCCAGCCAGTCCGCCAGGATCGCGATCACCCCCATTCCGGCCCCCAGCTCGAGGAACGACGCCGAGGTACTGCGCTCGCGGATCAGGGCCTCCCACGCGTCCCGCGGATCGGCGGGGATGAAGCCATGGAAGCGCTCGCCCCGGGCGCTGCGGAAGTCGCGCCAGCCCACGTCCGCGGCGGCCAGCAGCTCGTCCAGGCGCGGGTGGGTGCGGGTCACCGCGGCTCGCCCGCGCCACCCAGGGTCAGGTCGAAGAGCGCGTGGTCGCGCACCCACACCACCTTGCCCTCCGGGTCGCGCACCTGTATCCAGCCGGGCAACTCGTCGAGCCGCTCGACGATGCTGCCGGGCTCGAGCTCCGTCAGGCGCGTCGCGTCGGGCCGCGGCTCCGAGCGCGCGGCGGCCGCGCGCTCGGACACCACCATCAGGGCCGCGTCGTTCGCGCTGTCCAGGTTCCAGCCCAGGGGCACCGCGGCCACGAGCACTAGCCCACCCGAGCACAGGCACAGGCGGCGCCAGAAGACGCCGCCGCGCAGGGCTTCGCCCAGGAGGCACCCGGCGAGCACGAGCAACGCGAAGAGCACGCCCCACTCGCTCTCGATCAGGGTCGTCGACGACACCAGACGCTCGAGGGTGTCCGTCAGGTCGCCGCGGTCGGCGGGCTCGAGCCCCGCCTCGCTGCGCGCCAGCTCGAGGTTGGCCCAGGTGTCCGCGTCGCGCGGCTTGCAGCGCAGGGCCGCGGTGTACCAGGCCACCGCGCGCAGGGTCTGATCCTGGCGGAAGGCGACGTTGCCGAGGTCGTAGGCGATGCGCGCGCGCTCGTTGGGGTGCTCGGCCGCCTCGAGCGCCGCGCTCCACTCGGCCTCGGCCAGGGCCCAGTCCCCCGCGCGGTAGGCCAGCACCGCGGGGTCGTCGCCCTGTCCGATGACGGGCACCGGGACGGGCACCGCGACGGGCACCGGGGCTGGCACCGAGGCCAGCGGAGCGAGGAGCATCATGAGCTGCAGCAGGATCATCACAGGCCCTCCCCTTGCATGCGTTGCGCAGCGCCCAGGAGGCGCCGCGTCTCGAGCTTGGCGTCGTCGCCGGCCCAGGCGCGCTCGTCGAGTTCGGCCAGGACGCCGCGCAGCTCGGCCGCCGCCTGCGACTCGCCGTGCCCCGAGTCGCGCCACCAGGCCACCGGATCCCGCCCGATCCAGGCCTGCTCGCCCTCACCCGTGCGTGCAGCCAGGAAGCGCCCCAGGGCGGCCGTCTGGTCACGGGCCGTCTTCGCCCGGCGCAGGTCGCGGGACAGCCCGCGCCGCGCGGCGCGCCGCCTGCGCGCTTCCGCCGAGTCCGGGTCGCCGCGCCGGCGCACCCACGTGCGCCCCGCCAGCCACAGGACGAGCAGGCCGCCGAGGGTCGATCCCAGGGTCGCCCCGCCGATGCGCGGCAAGGCCGAGGGAGTGGCCGGGCGCGAGTGGATGTCGCG
>JAJFFA010000729.1 GCA_021776885.1 Planctomycetota bacterium | reverse complement strand
AGACCGACGACGATCATGCGCTTGACCTTGGCCTTGGACTTGCCCCGGGAGGTGAAGACCTTGACCACGGCCTTGAGCGGCCAGATCAGGATGATCCCGAGGGCCAGGAGGAAGGTGCCCGCCAGGACCAGGACCGAGCCCGCGGCGGCGAAGCCGGCCCCGGGCCCGATGTAGGCGGAAGCGGGCCCGGCCACGAGGGCCAGGGCCAGGACGACGGCACCCGCGCGACGCCAGGTAGGACGCGCACGGAGGCTGCGGGAGACGGTGGTCGGGCTCATCTATAAGGGGTCCCCTGTGCGCCGCCACCCGAAACCGCCCTCTGGCGGCCCCAGAAGGGGGTCGAGGGGGTGCCGGGGTCAGCCTGTGGGAGAGCTTGGGTCGTCCACGGAGACCCGGCAGACTTCATCGACCGCCGTGGAACCCCGCTGGAGGGGGCGAAGAGTATACGCCACCAGAACAGGGAGCGCTGCCCCACCTACGAGTCGGCGGGTGCCCTGTGAGGCGCCAGTTGGCGGCCCCTGAACCCTCGGCGCTCCCCCGCGCCGCCGGCGGAAGCCGTCGACGCTCATCCCAGTGCTAGCGCTAGCGGTAGCGAGCGACCTCATACCACCCAGGCACTCGTTGCCGGGCAGCTGTGCCCTGGCTCGCCGCTCGTCCTGCGTCAAGACGCTCGGGTGGCTCCGGATCTGGGGGGCAGGGGTCCGGGTCCTCATGTGGCGCGCACCAGGGCTCACGCCGGCCGAGACGAGGGGCTTGGAGATCGGAGAGGGCCTCTCGGGCGGCCGGTGACAGCGCAACGTAACGAACAAACTCCAGGAAACACCTACGCCGAAATCAAGAGCTTCGCGTCTCCGAGACCCGGCCAGACAAGACTTCGGACCCGCCCGCTCGCTCCCGTCGCCATCGTCCGTTGGCTCTCACCCCCCTTGGAGCCAACGGACGATGGCGGCGGGAGTGAGCGGGCGGCGCGCGCTACCAGAGCCAGAGGACGGCAGGCCTCTCGCATGGCGACATGCCAGCCATGACACTGAAACTTGACCGAACCGTGAACCTCGTGGGCGCCCAGGCAACCTAGTTGAACGCCACCTCGACCGCGTCCGTCAGGTTGAAGCCGGCGGCGCCGGCGGCCTGGTCGCGGAACCAGTACTGGAAGTGGCGCGTCTGGCCCTGGGTGATGCCGCTGGTCGGTGCCTGAAGCTGGGCCACGCCGCCCACGGCCTGCACGACCGGGACGACTCGTTCGATCTGTCCGCCGGTGCAGCGGAAGCCGTCGCCGAAGGGGGCCTGCACGCGCGTCCCACCGTGGAAGAAGATCCCCGGGGTGTTCGGCACCTGGCTCGCGACCAGGTAGAGGCAGTCGTCCGCGACGACGTCACTGCCGAAGGTGTCGATGCGTCCGGGCATGCCGCTGGAGTTCGCGTTCGCCTGGCAGTAGCGCGTCGCGAAGTCCGAGACACGCAGCAGCAGAGCGTCGAAGTAGGCCTCGGTCGAGAGTCCCGTGGGCCGAGTGCCGCGGAGCCGCACGCGCACGGAACGGGTGCCCGGCGGGAGCGAGCGCACGTCGAAGACACGCTTCCACTGGTTCGACGGCTGGACGACGCCCGAGTCGAAGGTCGCGAGGACCGCTGCGGAGACGTCGCGGTACTCCAGGATCACGCGCGCGGCGTCGATCACCGCGCCGCCCTGCGCCGACCGAGCCCAGCCCGAGAAGAAGACCTGCGCCGAGCCTGCGTCGATGGACGCCGCGAACGAGCCGAGGTCCACGACCTGCTCGATCTCCGCGTCGAGCCCTTGGTGCGCCCCGGCGTAGAAGAGGAACGTGCCCTCGACCGCGGGCACGTTGCCCACGCTGCCGTCGTCGACGTTGAATCCGTTGCCGAGGGCATCGGTCCAGGCGCTCAGGTCGCCCGTCTCGGCGGACGGGTTGAGCAGCAGGTTGTCACTGGACGGGGCAAGCAGCAGGGCGGGCAGGAGCAGGGTGGTGAGCATCGCTGATGAGGGTGCCGGGAACGTTGGGGGCTCGGTGGGGGAGCGCGCGGAGAGTCCGCGCCCACGCTGGTCTGAATCCACGAGCCTCCCGCCCCGTCACCCGCTTTCGGCAGTTTCTCGCCAATGCCAGCGGGCGGCCCCGTGGGGCCGCCCGCTGCGTGCTTTCGCGTGTTCAGGGGCGTGGCCCCTGGCGCTCGCAGCTAGGCCAACGCCTCGGCGTTGACCAGGCCGCGGCTGACGAGGTGCTCGAGCACGCGCTGGGCCGACTCTTCGATCGACTCCTTGTCGGTGTGCACGACGACCTCGGCCTTCTCCGGGACCTCGTAGGGGTCGGAGATGCCGGTGAAGTTCTTGATCTCGCCCGAGCGGGCCTTCTTGTAGAGACCCTTCGTGTCGCGGTCCTCGAGCACGTCCAGGGGCGCCTCGACGTAGACCTCGACGAAGTTCTCGGTCGCCGAGCGGATCTCGTCGCGGATGTTGGCGTAGGGCGAGATGGCCGCGGTGATGGAGCACACGCCGTTACGGGCGAGCAGTCCGGCGACGAAGCCGATGCGGCGGATGTTCGTGTCGCGGTCTTCCTTCGAGAAGCCCAGGCCCTTCGAAAGGTTGGTGCGGACGACGTCGCCGTCGAGGACCTCGACCTTGACCCCTCGCTCGATGAGGATCGGGGTGAGGGCCTCGGCGAGAGTGCTCTTGCCCGAGCCGGAGAGGCCGGTGAACCAGAGAATGAAACCTTTGTTGCTCAT
>JAJFFA010000728.1 GCA_021776885.1 Planctomycetota bacterium | reverse complement strand
CGGGCTCCCCCCCCCCCGCGCCCCCCGCCCCCCCCCCCCGGGGGGCCCCCGGGTCACCCCGCCGGGCGGGTGGGCGCCGCTTCCGCGCGGACGGGGTCCGCGATACGCAGCACACCGCCTTCTAGGACACGCGCGGTGATTCCGCCATGGCCTCTCATCGCGTGGTAGCCGCCCTCGCCCAGGTTCTCCTGCATGCGCGAGCACGGCGGGCAGGGCCCCGTGCCCTCGAGCAGCACCTCGCCGATGCGGAAGCGCCGATCGCGCAGGCCCTGCAGGTTGATGCCGCGCACCACGAGGTTGCGCCGCACGACCCCCGGCGGGATGGGCTCTCGGCCCAGGAGCGCGCCGACCACCTCGAGGTGCTCGGCCTGGATCAGGGTCACCTGGCGCTTGCTGCGCCCGCTGCGCGCGTGGTGCTCCCCCTCGAGCCCGGTGCCCTCGCGGGCCTCGGCCTGCTGCGGCTCGATCAGGGCCGCGCGTCGTTCGGGGGAGAGGCCGATCCACTCCAGGCGGCCGACCTGGGGGATCGAGCGGGCCAGGCTTTCCATCAAGGTTTCGGGCCGGGTTTCGGGCTCGTCCGTCGCTCGGGGCATGGCTCAGACGCGGATGTGCTTGAAGCCGAGCAGGGTGTCGCCGCGGGTGTAGGCTACGCCCGGCAGGTTGGAGACGTAGGGCTCCTCCTGGGTGCCGCGACCCTCCCAGCGGAACTCGCCCACGATCCCGCCCTCGAACTCGATCGTGAAGTGGTAGACGGTGTGTCCGCTCCAGCCCGCGACCGCAGTGTCGCTGCGACGATCCAGGATCATTCCCGCCCGTTTCAAGAGCGGCTTCTCGACGGCGATCGCGGCCGCTGCGTTCCCGCGCATCACGCGCGTCACTCCGAAGACGGCGGCCAGCACGCCCAGGATCGCGATCGGGCTGGTCAGGACCTCGGCCGGGTCGGACAGGTTGAGACCCAGGCCCAGGACCACCAGGGCCAGGCCGAAGCCGGCCAGGAGCTTGCCGCGGAAGACGACGCCCTTGGCCTTCCAGTAGGTCGGGGTCTCGGCCGGAGAGGCGTCGAGGGCCGCGGGGTAGGTGTCGTGCTGCAACACCCGCTCGATTCGAGCCGCCTGGGGGCTCTCGCCATCGACTCCCGCAGGGGCGCCTTCCGACTGGATCGGCATGACGCAGTAGGGGCAGATCGACAGCGGGCGGTCGGGCAGGGTCGTGCCGCAGTTCTTGCAGGCGCGCTGGGTGGTCGTGGGGGTCGCCATGGGGATGGGGGGGGCGGGCCGTGCCCGAGGTCGAGCCCAGAATAGTACCCGGCCAGGGGGGGCGTACGGTCACCCGGGCCTCCGAGCGGTGGGCGAAATCGGTACGGGAGCGCTACGCGAGCGTGACATGGCGCCGGGCAGGCTGCGGCCCGAGCCCCCCTGCTGAGCGCCCCCGGCGCGCTGGAGGCCGAGGCAGCGACCTGGCACGGCCGTTGCGCTAGGCGCCGTGGACATCTCCCCCTTCCCGCTTCGAGAGACCTCCACGATGACCTTCACCCTCGCACTCGCCGCCCTTGCCCTCTTCGTAGCACCGCCCCAGGGCGACCCGGGAGGGGGATCCTGTCCTCCTCCGCAGGGCGACATCGGCTTCATCCAGCCCGGCAGGAGCGCGCCCGCGGACGCACCCCCGCGCCCCGCCGCCCCCTCCAGTGCCGGCGCCGGGGCGGGCATCCCCGCCCCCTCGCGCTCGGCCGCCGCCTCGCCCACGCGCCCGGCGCCGATTCCGACCATGAACGGCGTGCCCACCGAGACCGTGATGGCCCTGGCCGCGCTGCAGGACCCGACGCCCTGGCACAAGTGGTGGCACTTCAACCGCGAGGCCTACCTGGCCCTGCCCGACGCCCTGCTGCGTCTGCACGGCGAGACCCGTGAGGCGGAGCACCTGGAGCGCGATCCCCTCGACGACCGTCGCGCTGGCGTGACCTATTCCGTGGTCTATGGCGAGGTCGTTCCGGCGATCGTGGCCCTGCTCGAGGAGTCGCGCGACGCCTTCGTGATCGAGAATGCGCTGGTCGCCCTGGGACGCATCGGCTCAGCGCCGAGGGTCGACGGCTTCGAGGGCGTTCAACCGATCGAGCTCACACCCCTGGCTCCGCTGCTCCTCGCGCGGCTGCAGGAGGGACGCCAGAGCACGGTCGAGAGCGCGATCCTGGCCCTCGGCCTGCTCGGCGGCTCCGACGCGCTGACCTCCCTTGCCAGCCTCGCCGGCGGCACCGACCAGGGCGCCCGGCTCATGGGGCGCTCGCGGGTGCCGCAGCGCGCGCGGGCCTACGCCTGCTACGCCCTGGGCCTGGCCGCCTCGACGGCCGAGCACGACGCCGTGCGCAGCTTCGCGGCCCACCACCTGGTGACGATCCGCAACGCGGACGCCGCGGACTCGCCCGATCTGGCCGCGGCCTCGGTGATCGGCCTGGGGCTTGCCTTCGACGGCGTCGAGCGCGAGACCTGGAGCCGCGAGAAGGGCGCCCACGAGGGACTCGGGACGCGCTTCGACGAGCTGCTCGACGACCTCCTCGATCGCGACGCAGCGGACATGCTGCGCCTGCACGCGCCGGCGACCCTGGCGCGCCTGGCGGAGGGTGCGCCCCGCGCGCGGCGCGTCGCCCTGGTCGAGACCCTGCTGGCCTGCGCCCAGCCGCGCTCGAAGGAGCGCACGGAGCTGCGCCGCGCGGCGCTCCTGGCCCTCGGCACCCTGGGCGACGCGGACCTCGATCCCCTGGACCGTCGCATCCGCACGACCCTGGAGCAGGGCCTCGATGCCTCCGACAACTTCACCCGCAGCCTGGCCGTGGTCTCCCTGGCCCAGGTGGCCGGGCGCGCGGGCGCCGG
>JAJFFA010000727.1 GCA_021776885.1 Planctomycetota bacterium | reverse complement strand
CCAGTAGTGGTCGTAGTCGAAGCCGGGGCAGTGCTGGGCGGAGCGGTCCGACACGAGCGAGAAGGCCAGGGCCATGTCGCGCACGGCGCGGCTGCCCAGGCGCATGATCGCTCCGTTGATCGTGGAGGCGCGCTCGCGGCTGGCGTTGCCAGCGGCATTGGCCAGCATCAGGATGCGACCGGTCAGCGCGGAGTCCGAGAGGATCGCTTCGGCGATGGCATCGGTGCTGAAGTCCTCCCGGCCCGTCAGGTCCAGGATCCGCATGCCGACTCCGGCCGGAGTCGGCAGATCGCCGGAGAGCTTGATCTCCTCGAAGGTAGACTCGAAGAGGGCCTCGCTCACGCGCCCTCCTTCAGCCCGGCGAGTGCCCTCGCGACCTCGTCGAACATCACGGCGGCCTCGCTCCCGAGGGTCGCCAGGTCCGCGTCGCCTTCGCGGCAGGCCGCCTCGATGCGCCCACAGAGGGCGGCGAAGGACTGGGCCCCGATGTTCGCGCTGGCAGACCTGAGCGCGTGGGCGGACTTGCTCAGCGCCTCGGGCTGGCCGCTCTCGGCTGCGCTGAGCAGCTCGGGCACGCGCGTCCGGGCGTCGTCCAGAAAGAGGTCCACGAGTTCGAAGACGAAGGCAGCGTCGCCGCCCATGTCCTCCAGGGTTCGCAGCACCTCGGCCTCCAGGACAGGGGCGCCGGACTGGTGCCGCAGGTCGGTTACGGAGTCCCAGGGTGAAGTCATCGGAGGCCTCCGTGGGGATCGGGGCGATGGCGGGCGATGCGGGCAGACATGCGAGTGATGGACGGGGACGAGCTCCGGGGAAGGCGTCGAGTGCCACGACTCCCGCTTCATCGTGCTTCCCATGCCCGAGACTCCAGCCCGATCGGAGAACGTCGGGAGCAGGGGGCCACCCCGATCTCAGCCCGGGGGCCACACCCCCTTCAGGGCCTCCCCAAGGGGCCTGGGGACTCGCATGCAAGGCCCCTGAAAAGCCGGCCCGGATCGCCGGCCTTCCCGCTCAGCCCGGGTGCATGGGCAGGTCGGGGAAGCCGCCCGGCCCGACCCCGCCCTCGTCGGGGCGCGCCGGAGGCTCCGGCAGCTCGAGCTCGAAGACCTCGAGGAAGTGCTTCACGAGCAGCACCTCGAACAGGAGGTTCGCGGGCGGGACCTGGGCATGGTCGGCGACGCGTGTCATCAACGCAGGGTCGAGGCCACAGGGGCGAATGCCCAGGAAGGCGTCCGGGTCGTTGTGGACGTTCAGCGCCAGGCCATGCCAGGTCACCCAGCGGCGAACCGCGACGCCGATCGAACAGACCTTCTGGTCACCGATCCAGACCCCCGTTTTGCCCTCCTCGCGGCGCCCCTCGATCTGCACCTCGGCCAGGGAGCGCAGGACCACTTCCTCCAGGTCGCGCAGGTAGCGATGCAGGTCCCGGCGCTGCGGAGGCAGGTAGAAGATGGGGTAGGCGACCACCTGCCCCGGACCGTGCCAGGTCGCCTCGCCTCCGCGCTCGACCTCGAACACGGGCAGCTCCAGCCCACGTGCCTCGTCGGGCGCCGAGCCGCGCCCGAGGGTCAGCACCGGGTCGTGCTCGGTCAGGATCAGGGTGTCCCCCACCTGCCCCGAGACGCGCTCGGCAACCAGCCGCTCCTGCAGCTCCTTGACCTCTGCGTAGGGGCGTCGCCCGAGGCGCATGACGTCGAGCTGCCGCGACGGGCTCTCCATCAGCTCTCGCCCTGCCGAGCTGCGTTCGAGCCGCTCACTTCTTCTGGAAGATGTGCACAGCCATGCCGTGCACCGCCTCCGCGGCCTCCATCACCGCTTCGGGCAGGGTCGGGTGGGCGTGGATCGTGCGCGCCAGGTCCTCTGCCGTGGCGCCCATCTCGATCGCCAGGGTCGCCTCGGCAATCAGCTCGGTCACCTCGGGGCCGACCATGTGGACGCCCAGGAGCTCGTCGCTCTTGGCGTCGGCGATCACCTTCACGAAGCCCTCGGTCTCCATCAGGCTCATGGCGCGGCCGGAGGCGGCGAAGGGGAACTGACCGGTCTTGATGGCGAGGCCCTTCTCCTTGCACTGTTCCTCGGTAAGGCCCACGGAGGCCATCTCGGGCGCCGTGAAGATCACGGCGGGAACGCAGCGAACGTCGTAGGCCTCGGGTTGTCCGGCGATCACCCCGGCCGCGACCAGTCCCTCCTTGCTGCCCTTGTGGGCCAGCATGGGCTGCCCGGCGATGTCTCCGACGGCGTAGATCCCCGGGACCGTGGTGCGCATCTGCTCGTCGACCTCGAGGAAGCCGCGCTTGTCGGTCGCCAGGCCGACGCTCTCGAGCCCCAGGCCCTCGCTGTAGGGACGGCGCCCGACGGTGGACAGGATCTGATCGCACTCGATCGTCTCCTTGCCCTTCTTGGTCTCGATCTCGACCAGGCTCTTCGAGCCCTTCCTGGTGTAGCCCTTGGCGAAGGTCTCGGTCAGGAGCTTGATCTTCTGCTTCTTGAGCGAGCGCTCGATGACCTTCACGCAGTCGCGCTCCTGGCCGGGGAGGGCGCCGGGGGTGGCCTCGAGCACTGTCACCTGGCTGCCCAGCTTGCGGAACATCATGCCCAGCTCCAGGCCGATGTAGCCGCCGCCGATCACGACCAGGTGCTCGGGGATCCGATCGGGAACGAGGGCGCCGGTCGACGACCAGACCTCCTTCTCGTCGAAGGCGAAGCCCGGGATCTCGATCGGGACCGAGCCCGTCGCGATGACGATGTCGTCGACCTTCAGGTTCTTGGAGCCGTCCTTCGAGTCGACCTGGACCTGCCCCGGTCCGGTGAGCTTGGCGCTGCCCATGAGGGTGGTCACGCCGTGGTTCTTGAGCAACCCACCGACTCCCCCCGTGAGCTTGCCGACGATGCCCTCCTTCCAGGCCACCAGCTTCTTCACGTCCAGGTCGAGGCCCTTGACGGTGATGCCCATGGCCCCGGCCTCCCCGATCCTGTGTCGCAGGGAGCCAGCGGCGATCAACGCCTTGCTGGGAATGCAGCCGACGTTGAGGCACGTCCCACCGAGGAACTCCTTCTCGATCACGGTCACGTCCTGACCAAGCTGCGCCAGTCGGATGGCACAGACATAGCCGGCAGGTCCGGCACCGATCACGGCGACTTTGCGCGGGGGGCTCATCGTGTCTCTCAAAGCGGGAAGGCACCGTCCCCAGGGAGGGCTTCCCCCCTGCGCTGGACGACATCGTGGAAATGGTTGTACTGCAGCCGCAGGTGCTGAGGCACCTCGGCGTAGACATCCTCGACCAGGGTGCGCAGGGCCATGGGCGCAGCCGCCTCCTGTTCGTGGATGACCGCATCGATCTCGGCGGTCAGCTGGCTGACGAGCTCGGCTCGCTCGCCCTCGGCCAGGTTCCCCGAGGCCAGCAGCTCGCGCTCGAGGGCATCGATCGGATCACGCTTCGCCCAGCGTTCGACCTCCTCGTCCGAGCGGTACTTGGTCGGGTCGTCCGAGCTGGAGTGACCCAGCATTCGGTAGGTCTCGAGCACCACGAGGGTCGGCCCCTCGCCGGCCCGCGCCCGCAGCAGGCCCTGGGCCACGGCCTCATGGCAGGCGGGGGCGTCGTTGCCGTCCACCTGCAGGGCGGGGATGCCGTAGGCGATGCCCTTGTCGGCGAAGGAGCGCGCCGCGGTCTGGGCCGAGGACGCGACCGAGATCGCCCAGCCGTTGTCGATGCACACGAAGACGCAGGGCGCCTTCCAGACCCCGGCAAAGTTCAGGCCCGCATGGAACCCGTTGGAGCTGGTCGCGCCATCGCCGAAGAAGATGGCGTGCACCGCGTCCGAGCCGCGTGCGCGTTCCGCGAAGGCCGCGCCGACCCCGTGCGGGATCTGGGTTCCGATCACCGACGACCAGCTCGGATAGTGGCTGCCCTTGTGCTGGAAGTGGTTGCACATCTGGCGCCCCTTGGCCGTGTCGTTGGCGTTGCAGTACATCTGCGCGATGTACTCGGCGAGCGGCAGGCCGCGCATCAGCGCCGCGCCACCCTCGCGCAGGCCCGACCACAGCCAGTCACGCGGCGCGAGCGCCGAGGCGGCGCCGAGGATGGCGCCCTCCAGCCCGCGCGCCGTGCCCACGAAGCCGATGCGCCCGGCGCGCTGCAGCTTGAGCATGCGCTCGTCGAGGCAGCGCAGCCGCAGCATGTGCACGAACAGCTCGCGACGCCCCGCTGCATCGAGGGTCGTCGCGGCCGGCGCGGCCGTCGTCGAGCGGTCGTGGCTCATCGAAGAGGTGGCCAAGGGCTCACTAGAGCGCGATCAGCCCCGGGTTCTCGAGCAGCACTCGCAGGTAGGCGAGGAAGCGCGCACCGTCCGCCCCATCCGCCAGGCGGTGATCGACGCTGGTCGAGAAGTTCATGTACTCGCGGATCTCGATCTCGTCGCCCTCGGGCGTCTCGACCACGCCGGGCCGCTTCATGATGCGGTGCACGCCGAGGATCGCGATGTCCGGGAAGTTGATGATCGGCGTGGCCAGGATGCCACCGATGTTGCCCGCGTTGGTGATCGTGAAGGTGCTGCCGCGCAGCTCGTCCGGCTTGATCTTGCCCCCGCGCGTGCGCTCCGCCATGTCCTGCAGCTCGGCAGCCAGCTCGAGCATGCCCTTGGCCTGCACGTTCTGGATCACCGGCACGATCAGCCCCTGGGGCGTGTCGGTCGCGATGCCCAGGTTGATCCACGAGGGGTTCACGATCTCCTGAGCGTCCTCGTCGAGCCGCCCGTTGAGCATCGGGAACTTGGTCAGGGCTGCCGCACAGGCCTTCATGATGAAGGGCATATAGGTGACCTTGATGCCCGACTGCGCTCCGATGGCCTTGGCCTTGGCACGCACGCTGACCAGCTCGGTCACGTCGACCTCCTCGACCACCGTGAAGTGCACGGCGGTGGTGGCCGAGCGCACCATGGCCTCGGAGATCTTCTTGCGCACACCGCGGAAGGGTCGACGCTCCTCGGAGCCGGCCGGAACCGCAGCCCGCGGGAGCGCACCCGCGCTGGCAGCGGCCGGGGCAGAGGCCGTAGCCGCCCCACCGGACTGCGAGAAGGCCTCGACGTCCTGCTTGCGCACGACCCCGTTGCCGCCGCTGCCCTGGACCAGGGAGATGTCCACGCCCAGCTCTCGCGCCAGGCGGCGTGCGCTCGGCACGGCGAGCACTTTCCCGTTGGAGCTCGAGCGCACGGCGACCGCGGAGGCGGCCGGGGCGGCGCCGGCTGAGGCCGCCGGGGCGGCGCTGGCTGCGGCGGCCGGGGCGGCAGCCGCAGGGGTCGCCGGCGCGGCAGCGCCTGAAGAGCTCGCGAGGTGGAAGATGACCTCTCCCACCGGAACCGTCTGACCTGCCGCTGCGAGCTGCTTGACGATCTTCCCGGCGGCCGGCGCCGGGACCTCGACCGTGGCCTTGTCCGTCATCACCTCGACCACGGGATCGTGCTCGTTGACGTCTGCGCCCTCGGCGACGAGCCATTGGACGATCTCGCCCTCGGCCACACCTTCACCGATGTCGGGCAGCTTGAACTCGATCAAGGCTCCGCCGCCGCCGCCGCCACCGCCGCTGGAGGCCGAGGTGGGTGCAGCCGGGGCGGGTGCAGCCGGGGCCGGGGCGGCCGGGGCCGGGGCGGCAGCCTCTGCTGCCGGCGCCTCCTCCGGGGCAGGAGCGCTGCCCGCTGCGCCCTGCTCGAGGTGGAAGATGACCGTTCCGACCGGGACGGTGTCGCCCTCCCCGGCCAGCAGGCGCGAGACCGTGCCGGCCGCGGGAGCGGGCACCTCGACCGTCGCCTTGTCGGTCATGACTTCGACCACCGGCTGGTGCTCGTCGACAGCCTGTCCCTCCGAGACCAGCCACTTGACGATCTCACCTTCGGCGACACCTTCGCCGATATCGGGCAACTTGAACTCGATCATGGTCTTGGGATGTCCTTGGCTGCTCAGTAGTTCGCGACGTGCTCGATCGCGTCCAGCACCCGCCGGGGATCGGGCAGGTAGTGGTGTTCGAGGGTGTTGGGAAAGGGCGTGTCGAAGCCCGTGACGCGGGCGATCGGCGCCTCCATGTACTCGATCGCGCGCTCGGCGATCAGAGCGCTGATCTCGGCCCCGAAGCCGCAGAAGCGCGGCGCCTCGTGCAAGACGACCACGCGCCCGGTGCGCTTGGCGTGCTCGAGCACCCCCTCTTCGTCCAGCGGCAGGAGCGTGCGCAGGTCGACGATGTTGACGCCGATCCCCTTGGCCTGGGCCTGGTCCGCTGCCTTCTCCGCCACCGTCACCATGGCGCCGTAGCAGAACAGGGTCACGTCGTCGCCGGAGCGGACGCTGCGCAGGGTCGAGAGGTCGACGCTGTACTCGCCCTCGGGCACCTCGCCCTTCACCGAGCGGTAGAGTGCCTTGGGCTCGAGGAACAGCACGGGGTCGGGATCGTTGATCGAGGCGATCAAGAGTCCCTTGGCGTCGTAGGGCGTCGAAGGCACGACGACCTTCAGCCCCGCGGTGTGCGTGAAGTAGGCCTCGCCCGACTGACTGTGGTAGAGGCCGCCGCGGATGCCGCCCCCGAAGGGCGTGCGGATCACCATCGGAGCGGTGTACTGACCACCGGAGCGGTAGCGCAGCTTTGCCGCCTCGGAGACGATCTGATCGAAGGCGGGGAAGTTGAAGTCCTGGAACAGGATCTCGGCCACGGGCCGCAAGCCGTTCATGGCCATGCCCACGGCCGTGCCGACGATGCCGTCCTCGGAGAGCGGCGTGTCGAAGCAACGTTCCTTGCCAAACTCGGAGGTCAGGCCCTCGGTCGCGAGGAACACGCCGCCCTTGGGGCCGACGTCCTCGCCGAAGACGAGCACGGAGTCGTCCGCGCGCATGGCGGTCTTGAGGCCGTCGTTCACGGCTTGGACCAGGGTCAGTTCAGGCATCTCGCAGTTCTCGCTAGGAGTCGGCAGGGAGTGATCGGGTCGGGAGTCAGAGCGGGAACTCGCCGTCGCCGGCGGCGGCCTCGCCCTTGCGCCGAGCCAGGTCGAATGACGCCTCGCCCTGGCGACGCAGGTGCGCCGGGATCTCCGCGTAGACGTCGCTGAAGATGGTCTCGAGCCCGGGGGCAGGGGTGGCTTCGGCGCTCTTCGCGGCCACCGCAACCTCGTCGCGCACCTCCGCAAGCAAGCGCTCCTCGAGCGCCTCGTCCCAGATGCCACGCTTGGCGAGGAAGCGCTGGAAGCGCTGCACCGGGTCACGCTCGGCCCACTCGGCGAGCTCCTCCGCAGGCACGTAGCGCGTCGGGTCGTCCGAGGTCGAGTGCCCGCCCATGCGGTAGGTCTTGGCCTCGATCAGCGTCGGCCCCTCGCCCTTGCGCGCGCGCGCGACGGCGTCCTGGACGGCGCGCCGCACGGCCAAGAGGTCGTTCCCGTCCACCACCACGCCCGGCATGCCGTAGGCCTGCGCCTTGATGGCGAAGCCGTCGGACGCGGTCTGCTCGTCGCTGCGGCAAGAGATTGCCCAGCCGTTGTTCTGACACAGGAAG
>JAJFFA010000726.1 GCA_021776885.1 Planctomycetota bacterium | reverse complement strand
TGGCGCGCTGACGCCCCGGTCGACAGCCTGCGCCTGGAGATGTCCCTCTTCCTGGAGACCAGCCCCGACCACCAGGATCTCGTGCGCTTTTGCTGGCACGGCAGCCCCGACCTGCCCTTCGTCCTGAACGCCACGACGCCGGACCTGGCCTGGCCACCCGCGGGCGCGCCCCGCGCCCGCGCCTCGGCTCTGGCCCACTTCGCCCGCCGCGGACTGCGCGCGCCCTTCGAGCGACCCGAGCTCCTCGGCCTGTGCCTGGCCGTCGCCCTCGGCGCCGGAGCGGCCGGGGCGCGCCGCGCGCTCTCCTTCTGCGCCGCGCTGCTGGCCCTGACCCTGGTCCTGGCACCCGTCGAGCTCGGCGCCCCCGGCGCTCCGCTAGCCTGGAGGCCGGTCCTGGTCAGCGCCGCCCTGCCCCTGTCCCTGGCCTACCTGGCCGCCGACGACCTGCTCGCCAGCGGGCCCCGGCCGCGGCGGGTCGAGCTGGCCTGCGCCGCGCTGCTCGCCGGTCTCGTCCTGGCCGCCGGGCTGGAAGCGTCCCTCGCCGTCGTCCGCGAGCGCCCCCTCGCCCGCCTCAGCTTCGACCTGGCCGCCCTCGCGACCCTGACCCTCGCCGGCTTCGCCCTGCAGGGCCTCTGCGCGCGACTCGGCCCGCGGGTGCGCCGGGCTCTGACCTGGCTGCTGCTGGCCCTGGGTCTGGCCCTCTTCGTCCAGCGCGCCTTCCTCGGTGCCTCCTGAGCATGAAGCTGCTGACCTTTCTCGCGCGTCGCTTCGCCTGGCGCGCCCACACCCGCACCCTCGAGGACGTGCTCGAGTCGAGCGCCGACGAGGCCGTCGAGGACGCGCTGGTGGCCTTCCTGCACGCCGAGGTCGGGGACGGCGAGGAGCACCAGCGCACGCGCGTCGTCAAGCACCTCACGAAGCACATCAAGTGGCTGGCCGGCAAGCGCGACTTGAAGCGCGTGGTGTTGCACTCGTTCACCCACCTGGGTGCGCAGAACGCCGAGCCCGACGTGGCCCAGGCCCTGATGAACGAGGTCGAGGAGCGCCTGGCGCGGGTGGGCTACGAGGTGCACCAGACGCCCTTCGGTCACTTCAGCGAGTGGGAACTGTCGGTGTACGGCGAGAGCCTGGCCAAGGTCTGGAAGGAGATCTGACGGCCGCCGTCAGTGCGCCACCTCGACGTGGGGCACCCGCGCCAGGTCCCAGTCGATGCACAGCCCGCCCGCCATGCCGCGTGCGGCCTTGGCGCCGTACATGCGCTCGCACAGGAACAGCGCGGGGTCGAAGGACAGGGCGCCGCCGGCCGAGGTGATCGCCTTGCCGTGGGCCACGAAGCTGACGTCCTCGTGCACCACCAGCTCG
Organism: Planctomycetota bacterium; assembly: GCA_021776885.1. Classification (GTDB taxonomy): domain Bacteria; phylum Planctomycetota; class UBA1135; order UBA1135; genus JAJFFA01. The sequence goes on along the minus strand of JAJFFA010000726.1, from coordinate 2,804 downwards.
GGGAACATCTGGCGCAAGCGCGGGATGTCCGAGGGGAAGGTCGTCGCCTCGCAGCCCTCGAGCAGGCCCGCCGCGGCCAGCACGAAGGCGCCGTCGCAGAGGGACATGACGTAGCGCGCGCCGGCCCCGCGCTCGCGCACGAAGGCCATCATCGCGGGGTCCTCGAGGTCGGTGTCCATGCTGTGCTCCGCACTCGGCACCACCAGCACGTCGATGCGCGGGGCGTCGGCGTAGGTGTAGTCGGGCAGAATGCGCAGGCCCTCGAAGCTCGTCACCGGCGCGAGGCTCGGGCCCACGCTGAAGACCGCCATGCCCGGGTCCGTGTGGAAGATCGAGTGCTGGAAGATGTCGTAGGGCGCGGTCAGCTCCGTATTGTAGACCCCGTCCACGATCAGGAAGCCGACGTTCACGAGGCGCGGGTCCTGACCCGGGCGCGGTGCGCCGCCCGCGCCGCCCGGAGCTCCGGAGGAGGGTGACGCACAGGCGCTGAAGGCCAGCAAGAGAGACGCGGAACAGAGGCGCGCGAGGAGGGTCATGGCGTGCTGATGGTGATGAACTGGGGCAAGCCGTCGCCGAGCTGCGCTCCCTCGAGCCGCAGCTGGAAGCGCCGCTCGGGACGACGGGGATGGACACCTTCGATGGCGATCACGCCTCCGGTCAAGTGCAACGGAGGGCGAGGGGTCGTGACGGAGAGCTCGAGGTCAAGCGCGCGCTTGCCGTTGACGTTGATCCCCACCGGCAGCACCCAACCAGCGAGGGGGCCCTCTGCGTCGAGGGGCGCCGGGAGCTCGAACCACGCGCGGTGGGGCAAGCGCTCGTCGATGTCGAGGTTCAGCTTCACGCCGTGGCGCAGGACCGAGAACCACGAGGGCTTGTCGATGACGCGCCACAAGAGTGGCTCGGTCGCCGGGTTCTGGGCCACCAGCTGCAGCAGGCCGGGCAGCACGTGGATGCCCTGGGCGAAGGCGCGCAGCTCATCGGGCGCCGGCGTGGCGCCCTCCTCCAGCTCGCCCCAGCGCGCGAGCTGGGCACAGAAGTCGACGAAGCCCAGGGCCAGGAAGGTGATGGGCAGGTCGCTCTGGGCGCGGGTGACGGCGCCTCCTTCGAGGGCGCGGACCGTGGTCTCGACCGGCATCAGCAGACTGGTCATGCGGTACTTCACGTCGTTCACGGTGACGGTCGAGGTCATGCTCTTCCCGAGGACCCGCTGCGGGTCACCCGGCGAGCCCATCTCGAACAGGACCTGGTAGTCCTCGCGTCCCTTGGCGTCCTCGACCCGAAGCAGCAGGCGCGCCCGGTCTCCCACGCGCCACGCTCCGCTCTGACCGAAGGGGTCGAAGCCCGGTTCGCTGAGGGCGGGCGAGTCGGGGACGGAGTCGAGCGTGCTGCGGCAGGCCGGAGCGAGGACCAGGAGCGAGGACGGGGCGAGGGCGAGGAGCCAGGCGCTGGATCTCATGCCTCCCCCTGGTCCTGGGTCCGGACCGAGGTGACGTCCTTTCTCGAATCCAGGCGGCGCGCGACCGCCGTGAGCCGCGCGACCGAGTCGTCGCGGCCCCCCGGACGGCAGCGCGCGCCCCACAGGCCGGCGTGGCGTTCGGCCAGGTCGTCGAAGTCGCGGGCGGCCCTGCGGCGCGCCTCCGGCGGCAGGCCGGACAGGGGCACGCCCCCGCCGGCCTCCAGGCGCGCCAACCCGAGGCGCGCGGACGCGGCCAGGCCATCGAGGGCGTAGGTCTGCTCCCGCGCCAGGAGCCCGTCGCCGCCCAGGGCCAGGGCCCGGGCGCGCAGGGCGTCGAGCCGCTCGAGGGCCTCCGCCAGCCCGCTGGAGCTGAGGTTCTCGATGCGCGGATGGGGCAGCGCCTGGTGGGCGAAGCGGAACAGGAAGAAGAGCGGCGACCCGTTGACCGCCCGCGCGCCCCCCGTCCCGTGCACCCGCGCCAGGTCGAGGACCAGGGGGCCGCTGCCCTCGGCTTCGTCCTCGAAGACATGGGCATCCAGGGCGCGCCCCACGTCGAGCTCGGCGGCCGCGCGCCCGTTCCAGGCCGTCGCCGCACCGAGCAAGAGACCGGGCCACGAGGCGAACTGCGGCTGCAGGTGACCGAAGTCGCCCCAGTCGGTGATCAGGTAGCCCTCGGCGCCCCCGGCCAGCCCCGCGGCGGCGGCCTGGGCCAGGTTGGCGCGGGCGTTGTCGAAGCGACCGGTCCACGAGAGCCAACCGCTGGTCCCGGGGCAGACGTGGAAGGCCAGGCCAGCCTCGGCGAAGGCGCGGGCCTGGGTCTCGAAGGGGTGTCCGTCCTCGTAGCCCCAGGCCAGGGCCACGGCGTCGCGGGGCAGCTCGGGCACCAGCTCGGGGTGCTCGACGATCACGTCGCCCCAGAACTGCATGCGCTTGCCGCGCTCGGAGACGAGCCGGTGCACGGACTGCAGGTACTCGAGGTAGACGCGACCGGACCCGCGCGCCGCCACCGCGTCGCGCGAGCGCCCCTGACCGATGTCGAAGGTCTCGTCGAGGCCGACATTGAGCTCGCCGCTCCCGAAGCAGGGCAGGAGCTGATCGAACAGGCCGGCGACCAGCTCGAGGCTCGCGGGGTCGGTGGGGCACAGGCTGAAGGGCTCGCGCGCCAGGCTGAAGGGGTGCTCGACGCCCTCCGGCACCTCCGCCAGGTGGGCGTACTGCGGCAGGGAGAGCCAGCGGTGCATGTGGCCGAGGCTCTGCTGGTTGGGGACGAGGGTCACGTGGCGCGCGCTGCAGAAGCGGTCGAGGCGGCGCACCTCGTCGGGGGTCAGGGCCGAGGCCCGGGACCACA
>JAJFFA010000725.1 GCA_021776885.1 Planctomycetota bacterium | reverse complement strand
GTCGGCGCGGCGTTCCTGGCGCGCGACCTGTGGATCGCGGGACCGCGCGAGGGAGCCTACTTCGGCCTGGCCCACGCCGCCGAGGTCGAGATCCGGGCCTCCGTCGACGCGCGCCTCGACGTGCTGCACGTCGAGCTCTTCCAGCGCGTCGAGGCCGGCCAGCCCCTGGCCAGCCTCGACGACAGCCAGCTGCGTGCCGACCTCATGACGGCGCGCGCGGAGGAGGCGCGGCTCGGCGCCGAGCTCGCGGGTCAGCGCGCCAGCCTCGAGGCCGAGGACGCCGCCCGGCGGCAAGAGGCGGCTGCGCGCCACGCTCTGGCCCTCTCGACCCAGAGCCTCGAGTTCCCCGCCGAGCTGCGTGCGTTCCATGCCGATGAGGCGCGGCTCGAGCTCGACCTCCTGGGCACGCGCCTCGCTCTGACCAGCAGCGAGCTCGAGGCCGACCGGCTCGACGTACGTCTGCGCCGCGCGCGCGACCTGGCCGAACGCGCGGTCGCTCCCCTGGCCGAGGCCGAGGACCTGGAGCGGCGCCTGGCCCAGGAGCGGGCTCGCAGCGCGGACCTGCGCGCCATCGAAGTGACCCAGACCGATGTCCTGCGCCGCGCGCGTGAGCGCCGCCAGACCCTCGAGGCGAGCTTCCAGCCCCCGCCCGCTGCGAGCCTTCTGGCGAGCGGGATCGAGGAGCGCCTGGCCGGCTGGAGGGCCGCACTGGCGGTGCAGAGCGCCCGCATCGAGGCCCTGGCTGCGCGCCGGTCGGCCTACGTGCTGCGCGCACCCGTGGCGGGCAGGGTGGCCGCGCTCTCGGCGTCGAGCGGACAGTACGTCCTGGCGGGCGATCCGCTGCTGCTGCTGGTCGACCCGAGCCCGCGCAGCGTGGTGCTCTGGGTGCCGGAGCGCGCACCCTCGGCCCCCGCGCTCGGAGAGCGCCTCGTCGTCACGCGCGCCAACCCGACGCACTCCGCCGCGGCGGCGGAGTGCGTCGTGCAGTCCCGCGCTCCGCGCCTGGAGGCGCTGCCGCAGCGGCTCTGGCGCGATCCGCGCCTGGCCGAGTACGGACGTGCCTACATGCTCGGCCCGGTCGAAGCGCTCGAGCTGGCGCCGTGGGAGCGCGTGCGCATCGACCCCTTGCTCGCCACGGCCAGCCATCCGTAGGAGGCAGCGTGTTCGACCTGCTCTTGCTCTTCGTTCCCGGGTCGCTGTTCCAGGCCCCCGAGCCCTGGCCGGCCGAGGCGGAGGCGCGCGCCGAGAACCTCTCCCTCCTGGACCCCGGCCTGGGCGATGACCTGAGCGGCGCGGTCTGGAACCCGCTCACGCGCAGCCTCTGGGTCTGCAGCAACGGGCCGCGGCAAGACGGGCGCCTGTGGCAGCTCGCCGCGAACGCAGAGGGCGAGCTGCGCCTCGCGTCGAACCAGGGGCGGCCTGGCGTCTGGACCGGGCTCGGCGACTGCGAGGGCGTCACCTTCGCGGACTTCGGCGAGCCCGTCGTCTTCTTGATGGTGGAGGGCGAGGAGGTCATCCGCGAGCTGTCGGTCGCGGCGCCCGGACCCGCGTCCGTGCTGCGCACCTACGACACGAGCCCCTTCCTGCCCCGCTCGGGCTCGGACGGAGCCGAGGGCATCACCTTCGTGCCGGACGAGCACCTGACCCGCGCAGGTTTCGTGGACGCCGCCGGCGCGCCGCGGGTCAGCCGCCGTGGGATGGGCGGCCTGATGCTGGTCGGACACCAGAACGGCGGCGGGATCTTCGCCTTCGACCTCGACCGTCGAACGGGTGCGGTCGAGTGCGTCGGTGAGTTCCGCGTGGCCCTGGACGGCTACGACCCGCCCCCCAAGGTCGTCGCCCTCGAGTTCGAGCGCTCGACAGAGCGGCTCTTCGTGTGGCACGCGGCCGGGAAGCGCAATGGCATGAGCGCCGTGGAGCTCGGCTCACTGGCCGTGCCAGGTGAGTCCTTCCGCGCCCTACCCCGGGGCCGGAGCTTCGAGCCGCCCGCAACCCGGAACTTCGAGGGCCTCGCCGTCGCGCCGGCAGCGAAGGCTCGGCCCGGCGAGCGCTCGCTGTTTCTGACCGTCGACGATGGCGGCGAGCGAGCTCTCTTCCACTACCGGCGCTTCTCCCTGGAGCCCGCGGGCGCCAGGGCGCGCTGAGAGCGACCTCGCTCAGGCGACGACGCTCTGGCTCGCCGGCCGGGCCAGACGCACGCGCGCGACGAAGTCGCCGCCCACTTCGGAGTCGACCACGAGGGCCCCACCCAGGGCGCTGGCCGCGCGCTCGACCAGGGCCAGGCCCAGGCCGCAGTGCTGGCCCGAGCGGCGCGAACGGTCGCCGCGCCAGAAGCGCTGGGTCGCGCTCTGGGCCTCGGCCCGGTCGAGCCGGCTGCCGCTGTTGCGCACCTCGAGCTCGACCGCATCCGCGACGCGCCGTGTGCTGACGGCCAGGCTCGCTCCGGCTTCGGCGTGCTCGACCGCGTTCGAGAGCAGATTGCGCAGGACCAGGGCCAGGAGCTCCGGGTCGACCCACACCTGGAGCTCGGGCTCGAGCTCGAAACGCACGCCGTGTCCGCGGTCCAGTGCGCGCGCGGCGAAAGGCTCCCAGCCCTCGCGCACGGCTTCGGCGAGGTCGAGCTCCCGAACCTCGCCGCTCGAGCTCCCCGACTCGACCCGCGCCAGGTTGAGCAGGCGCTCGACGATCGACTGAACCTGCCCGATGAGGCCCATGCCCTGGCGCACCAGGGCCTTGTACTCCGCGGGCTCCTGGGGGTAGCGCCCGCCGACCTCGAGGCTCGTGCGCAGGCCGGCCAGGGGCGTGAACAGCTCGTGGGCGACGTCGCTCGAGAACGCACGCTCGCGCACGAAGGCCTCGGCCAGGCGGTCGAGCAGCTCGTTCACGCGCTCGACCATCGGCACCAGCTCGCTGGGCAGGGACGAGGCGTCGATGCGCGCCGTCAGGTCCGAGAGCCCGATCTGTGCGATGTCCGCGGAGACCTGGGTCACGGGGGTCAGGGAGCGTCGGATCAGCCAGGCCAGCACCAGCCCGCAGGCGACCAGGCTCGCCAGGCCCACGAGCCACAGGCGCTGGCGCAGGTCGGCCAGGGTCGCCGCCATGGCGCGCGTGTCGCGCGCCACCAGCAGCACCAGCGGCCCGCCGTCGAAGCCCTCGAGCTCCTGGCGCGGCGTGAACTCGAGGGCCACCGAGCGTCCGAGCGCGCCGCTCGGCAGGTCGATCCAGCGGCCGCTGTGGGGCGCGGGCGCCGCCCCTGAGCTCAAGGCCAGGGAGGCGGAGCGGTAGAGCGACGGTCCGCCGGGCTGCCACAGCTCGAGGAAGGCGCCGCCCTCAGCGCTGTCGAACTCGCGCATGTCCAGGTCGCCGAACTCGAGGTCGAGCACTTCACCCTCGGCATCGATGGTCGAGGCCAGGAGCCGCGCCTGTGCAGCGAGGGTGTGGTCGACCTCGTCCACGAGACCGCGCGAGACAAGGGTGTAGAGGAAGAGGCCTGCGGCGAGCCAGACGCCCGCCACGGCCAGGGTCGAGCCCACGAGCAGGCGGCGGGTCAGGGAGCGCACGCTTCTGCCTCCAGGTCAGCTGAGGCTCGTGTCAATCGTCATCGTCATCGTCATCGTCATCGTCATCGTCATCGTCATCGTCATCGTCGTCGTCGCCGTCGTCGTCGTCGTCGTCGCCGACGCTGCCGTCCGCGCGGATCGTCACCTCGACCTCGCGCCCGTTCGTGTCCCACTCCGCTTCCCACACGGCCTCACTCGGCGCTCCGACGAAGCCCGGACGGGCACGCCGCTCGATCCGCTCGAGTTCCTTGACCTGCGCGTTCCCGGCCAGTCGCTCGAGGGTGCTGGCCACCGCCGCGGGCAGGTCGGCCTGCGAGACGTGGCGCTCGAAGCCGACCAGGGTTCCATCGGGGGCCACGCGCGCCTCGAAGCGCTGGCCGTCCTGCTCGAGCACCAGGTCGTAGACCGCGACACTGACGCGCCCTTCGGCGCTGCGTCGAACGGTCGCTCCGGGGAAGTGCTCGCCGAGCGACGCGCGCACGGCCTGGGGCAACACCGGGTCCGTCTTGGGAGCGAGCGAACTGTTCGCGGCGGCGAGCAGTCCGACGAGGGCGAGGAGGGGCAGGGTCCACTTCATGGCCAAGGTCCTGGGCAGGGGTCAGTGCGGGGGAAGTCTCGGGCCTGAGCGTAACCCGACGCGCGCAAGCGGTCCCCGAAGGTCGCGCGCTCTTCCCCCCCCGTAATGAAGCACTAATCTCCGGGCCTGGAGCGCGCGCCCACCCCCCGTGGAGAAGCCCCAGGGAGGGGCGCGAAGAGTCCGCCCCAGCGGAACCAGAACCGCAAATTCCAGCTCGAGGCGGGCGTGATCCCGCCGGGGTCGAGGGCGCGCTCGACCCCACCCGCAGCATCGGTCGCGACCACGCCCGGGGTCCGGACGGGTTGGCCCGTGCCCGTGGCCGCGCCTCAACCCGAACGCTCCATGGCCAGACGATGGAGCGCTGGGCCGAGCTGGTGCTGAGAAACAAGGCCTCACGTCCGCCCCGGGCCGGTGCCGATCTGGCGAGGGTCTGCTGCGAACTGATACTGTTCCCGCAAGCGCCAGCACGCATGGTCGAGATCTCAGTCGTCATCCCCTGTTTGAA
>JAJFFA010000724.1 GCA_021776885.1 Planctomycetota bacterium | reverse complement strand
CCAGGCTCAGCGGAGCCCCGGGCACATCCTCGAGGACGAGCGCGCCGAACTCGCGAACGTGGGCCACGACCTGGGGTGTGCTCAGGCTCGCGTGCGCGTCGAGCACCCGGGCCGCCCGGCGATGCCGATCGACGGACGCCTGGGCGCGACGCGCCCGGTACCCCTTCCAGACCTGCCCCTCGTCGCGCAGCACGATGCGCCTGCCGGGGCGCCACGCGAGCAGCTCGGCACCCGGGCAGCGCGGCGCCAGGGGCAGCTCATCTTCCTGTGGCGCGAGCTCGACGAGCCCGCCCTCGACCTCGCGATACCAGGTTTGCGGGCTCTCCAGGGCCACGACGAGACGATCGTCGCGGTCCAGCTCGATGCGCCGCGTGCGCGCGATGGCCTCGGCGCCGAGCTCACCCTCGAGCCGCGCGAGCAGCGCGCTCAGGCGCCCAGTCACGATCCGGCTCCGCGCGGCGCCATGGCCAGGGCGACATCCAGTAGCCCGGCGGCCTTCGAGCAGGCGCCGAGCTCGAGCCGGCGGACGCTGCCCGCCGCGCGCTCGGCCAGCTCCCAGACGACGGCCGACGCCGCGTCCTCGAACGGGATCTCCTCGCCAGCGGAAGCCGCGTAGGTCCGCAGGACCTCGGCCAGCAGCCCCTCGGGATCCCGCTGCCCGTCCTGAACCTCCATCGCGCCAGCCGCCCAGGCCGCGAGATCCTCGAGCGGTTCACCGGGGCGCAAGCCGTCCCAATCGAGCAGCCGCAGCGCGCCGCCCTCGCAGCGAATCACCTGGTCGGGATGCAGGTCGCCATGCAACCAGGCCCTCGGTTGGGTCGGCCGGCGCGGCGGCAGGCGCAGGAAGCGAGCGTTCAGCTCGGGTGCCCAGGCGAAGAGAGCCGCGAGGGTGTCGGCGGCGGACGGCACGGGGCGTGCGACGCCGCCCGCGGCCCCTCCCGCGCTGGATCCTGGGCTGGCAACGGCGTGCAGCCGGGCGAGGGCCGGCGCAATGGCAGCCAGGGTCGAGTAGTCGTCTCGGGCCGCGGACGTGCCCTCGACCCACTCCTCGACCAGGACCCCGGTGCGGCCCTCGCTGTACAGCAGCCGCGGGGCGAGCCCGAGGGACTCGATCGCGACACGCCGTTCGACGTGAAGCCCTGCGGCCGCAACGGGCAGCGCACGCAGGGCGAAGTCGACACGCTGCTTGCCGGAGGCGCGCAGCAGCGCGGTGTAGCGCGCCACGAGCCGGCGCCCGGGCTTGTAGCGCAGGACCTCGACCCGGGAGCGGCGTGCGCTGATACCGGCGCCGGGTGCGACGCCCGCTTGCTCGAGTTGCCGCGCCGTGCGCTTCGTGTCGAGGGCCCGCACCGCGCCGGGCAGGGCGCGATCCACGGGAAACACGTGCAGCGCGCGCGCGGGGTCGTCGAGGGACAAGCTCGGGCGCAGGCGCTCGACCGCCTCGCGCTGCCGCGCCTCGGGCGAGAAGGGCTTGCCCTGTGCGTAGGTCTTGACGACCAGGGTCTCGCGCTCGTCATCCTCGAACTCGAGCACGTGGGCCGTGACGAGGGAGACGCCGGGTTTCCAGCGGGCGTAGACCAGATCGACGCCGCCGGGGGCGGCGCCGGAACCGTCCCACATGCGCTGCCGGACCAGCTCCAGCAGCTCGCCCGGGTCGGGCGGCAAGAGGGCGGCGTCTCCGGCGGCACGGGCCAGCTCGAGGTCACGCGGATAGGGGCGCAGACCGATCAAACCGAGAGCTCCTCGTCCGAGTACAGACGGCACGCGGCGGCGTAGCGCTCGGAGCTGCGTGCCAGCTCCGCGTGCACGCCGTCGGCGACGACCTCTCCGCGCTCCAGGTAGACCACGCGATCGAAGTCGGGCAAGCGCTCGACGTCGTGCGTGATCACCAGCACGAGTCCAGCGCGAGCGCGCGCGCGCAGCGCCTCCAGGACATGCGCGGCGGCACGCGGATCGAGGCCCGTGAAGGGCTCGTCGACGATCAGGATGGGCGCCCGGCGCAGGAAGGTGCGCGCCAGGCACAGCCGTCGGCGCTGCCCTCCCGAGAGGCTCGAGCCGGCTGCGCCGAGCTCGGCGTCCATGCCTCCCGGGAGGGCCTCGACAAAGTCGAGTGCACCGGCAGCCTTCAAGGCTTCCTCGAGCTCCGCGTCCTGGGCATCGGGGCGCACCAGGGCCAGGTTCTCGCGGATCGTGTCTCCGAACAGGACCGTCGTCTGCAGGCTGACCGCGACGGCCTCGCGCAGGGAGTCGAGGTCGTACGAGGCGAGGGGCTCGCCGTCCAAAGTGACCCGCCCCCGGGTGGGGTCGAAGAGCCGCACGGCGAGGGCGACCAGGGTCGACTTGCCGGCTCCGCTGTCCCCGACCAGGGCGACGAGCTGGCCCGGGTCCAGGGCCAGATCCACGCCGCGCAGGGCTTCCTCGTCCGGGCCGTACCCGAACGAGACCCCCTCGAAGGCGAGGCGCCGGGGCTCCCGCGGGGCGAGCCGCTCGCCGGCGCTCGCGCGCATGGCGCGGGACTCGTCGAGCACGGTCAGGAGCCGCTCACCACATGCGGTCCCCTTCGCGATCTTCGTCGCGTGCTTCGACGCCGAGCGCACCGGCTTGGCGATCCCACGCACGTAGGACAGGAAGACCAGAAGCTCGCCCGGGGTCAGGTGGCCATCGAGGACGCGCAGCGCACCCACCGCGAGGGTTCCCGCGAGGGAGCAAGCGAGCAGGCCCTCGACCGAGGCCCCCAGGCGCGCCCCCGCCCGCGCCGCCTTCAGACCCGAGCGCGCCGAGCGTCGGTTCGAGCGCGCGAAGCGCCGCACCCAGTGCCCCGAGCCCCCGAGGGCTTGCAACACCGTGGTGCCGCCGATCGCCTCCTGCAGGAAGTCGGCGAGGGCGCCCTCCTTGCGGCGTTGCTTGCGCACGGCGACGGTGACCGTGCGCGCCAGGAGGCGCACGCAGAGGAGCAGCACCGGGATCATGCCGACCACGATCCAGGCCAGGAGCGAGTCCACGTAGAACATCACGGCCAGGGTGCCCGCAGCGAGCATGACCCGGGTCAGCATCATGACGGCCGAGTCGACCAGCATGGTCTGCACCATCGGGACGTCCCCCATCAGGCGCATCAAGAGGTCACCCGCCTTGTGCCGCGCGTGAAACAGGGGCGAGAGCTCCGTCATGTGCCGGAACAGGGCCAGGCGCAGGGTGCGCGTGACCGCATGGCCGGTCTGGGCGATGCGCAGGGTGGCGAAGTACTCCAGCAGCGCACGGACGAGGGTCACGCACAAGAGGGCGCCGACTCCCGTCCAGACGTAGAACGTGGGCGAGCGCTCGACCGCCCTGCCCGCGACCGGAACCAGCGCGCCGTCGAAGATCCACTGGATCGGCCACGGCCGCAGCAGCTCCAGCATCGCGGTCCCGAGGGAGAGCATGCAGGCCAGCACCAGCGCACCACGGTGCTCCCTGAGGTAGGGGGCCAGGCGGCGCGAGACGCGCACGCTGTCGAGGCTGCGGTCGATCCACTTCATCGGGTGGCCCTCGCGACCTCGCCCATGAGCTCCGCCGCGATGGCGCTCCAGGTCACGCGCGCCGCTGCGACGACCG
>JAJFFA010000723.1 GCA_021776885.1 Planctomycetota bacterium | reverse complement strand
GATGTCGCGGTCCGGGAAGCCGAGGCTGTCCAGGTCCTGGGTCGGGGGCCGCTGACCGTTCTTGACGATCTCGCCGTCCGCCTTGCGCACCCACAGGTTGAGCACGTCGGAGTAGTCCTCGCCGGCCTCGAGCTTGTTCAGGAGCTCGGCGAACGCCTCCTCCCCGTCCCCGCGGCAGATCACGTCGAGATGCTCGTAGCGCTCGATCACCTCCGGCGTGAAGGTGGCGTGGGGTCCGCCCATCACGCTGACCACGTTGGGCGCGACCTCCTTGACCTTCTGGTTGATGTCCAGGAAGTACAGGTGCATGCCCGTTGTGACGGAGTAGCAGACCACATCAGGGTCGTACTCCTGCATCTTGGCGATCCAGTCCTTGTCCGGCAGGAACAGCGCCTTCGCCTGGTGCCCCGCGTCCTTGATGGCGCGCGAGAGCCACATCATGCCGAGCATCTCCTGGGGCAGATACTCGTTGATGAAGAGGACTTTCATTAGGAAGAGCCTTGGTGCGGTGCAGTGGTGCGGGCGCTGAGCTGGCAGACGGCGGTCCGTCGGTCCGGTTTGAGTGCGGCTTGGACGCACACAGAGCAAAGTATATCGGCGTCTGGTGCGAGCCGACCGGAGATTGCGCCGGAGCCGGTTTATCCACACCGATCTGTGGAGATCCCGCCGAGGGCGGCTCGTCGTCACAACTGCCTGTTATGAAGCATCTTGTACGATGCTTCATTGGCCGCTCCAGGCGCGATCCAGCCCCCTCCCCCGAGTTCTCCCCCTACCCGAACGGGACCTCAGGTCGGTCCCAACGTCCCCCCAGACGCCCGGGTCAGGACGGCTTCGACCTCCGAGAAGGTGGTCGCGCGCTCGAACTCCCCGGCGCGCCGCAGCCCGGCCTCGACGAAACCACGGCCCAGGGCCTCGTCCCCCAGGAGCTCTTCCAGGGCCCTGCGCAGGGTCCCCGGGTCCGCCGGATCGACCAGCAGACCATTGACCCGATCCTCGACCACCTCGGGGTTGCCGCACACGCCGCTGGCGACGATCGGGGTGCCGAGCACCAGCACCTCGAGCAGGGTGTGGGAGAGCCCCTCGTACTCCGAGTTGAGCACGAACACGTCAGCGGCGCGGATGTAGAGCGGAATGCGGGCGTGGGGCACGTTGCCCAGGAAGTGCGCTCGGTCGCCCACCCCGAGGCGCTGGGCCAGGGCCTTCCACTCCTCCTCCATGTCGCCGTCCCCGGCGACCAGGAGCTGCACGTCCTCGGGCAGGCCGGCCAGCGCCTCGAGGATCCCGTCCACGCGCTTCCACCCCATCAGGCGGCAGATGGTCAGCAGGTAGCGCCGTTCGGGCTCCAACCCCAGGGCCTCGCGCGCCGCCCCGCGCGTCTCGGTCACCGACTCGGTGGCCGGCCCGTGGTAGGCGTTGAAGATGCGCTGGACCTTGTCGGGCGCGACGCCGTGGTGACACACGAGGATCTGCCGCAGGAACTCGGAGCACGAGATGATCTTGGTGCACCACTTCCACCAGCGGCGCTGAAGGAAGCGCGTCAGGCGCACCTTCCAGCCGTAGTCCTTGCCCTGGAAGGCGACGATGCCGTCGTCTCCGCACCAGCCCTTGCGGTGCGCGATCTCCCAGGCCCCGTCGACCATGATGCGGATCACGCAGGGCTTGCGCCGCAGGCGCGCCGCCAGCACGTGCAGCAGCGCCAGGTGCTCGTTGACGTAGACCACGTCGACGTCGCGCGCGGCGCGCCAGACGGCGAAGAAGGCCTTGAGGTAGCGCACGGGCAGGGGCCCGCGGGGGATGGCCACGACCTCGAAGGGGTGGCCCGCGGGCTCGGGCTCGCTGCAGAAGGCGACCACCTTCACCGAGTGCCCGCGCTCGACCAGGAAGCGCCCCAGGCTCGGCACGTAGACCGCCGGGCCGCCCAGATCGGGGGGGAAGACGGGGGAGGTGAGGAGGACGCGCATCGAGTCGGGCTTCGGCGAGGAAGGCGCGACACTTTAGCCTCGCGGCGCCCCGCCGTGGTCCCGGTTACTCGGTGAAGCGGACTTCCTGGGTCTCGCCCCCGAGCACCTCGAACTCGAGCGGCGGCACCTCGATCCCGGGGTTCGCGCGGTAGCGACCGGGGAACAAGGAGAGCTCGACCTCGCCACCGAACTCCTCCTCGGCCAGGACGCGCCAGTACGGATCGAGGAAGACCGAGAGCTGGACCCGCGGGGTGCGCGGCGCCGTGGCCGTGCGCACCAGGCGCACGCGGGTGGCACTCGGGGCGCGCAGGACGCCGAGGTCGAAGCGCTCGTCCAGGCGCACGAGGTGCCGGCCCGCGTCGACCCAGCCGCTGCCCGTCGCCTCGCGCACGAGGACGCCAGCCCGGTAGATGCCGTCCGGCAGACCCTGGAACAGAAAGCCGCCCTGCTCATCGAGGGAGGAGCTCTGCAGCCCGGCCTGGCCGAAGCGCCGCCCCTCTGCGATGGCGTCGGTCTTCGAGAAGTCCTCGAGGAAGGCGCAGGCCTCGCCCTCGGTCAGCGCCGTGCCGGCCTGGGAGAGGACGCGCCCCGCGAGCTCGCCGTCGAGGACGCGCTCGGGCCCGAGCCGCAGGACGAGCTCCTCGGCCGACGGGCGCACCCCGGTGGTGTGGGCGCCGGGATCCCCCGGCCCCTGGTACTTGCCGGGGTACGCGCGCAGCTCGAGGTCCGCGTCGGGCACGTGCAGCAGCTCGGCACGCCCCTCCCCGTCCGTCTGCGCCCCCTCGGTCCAGGGCGCGTGCCCGCGCAGCGCGGAGGCGACCACCAGGACCCCCTGCGCCGGCTCCCCCTCGGCGTCCAGCACGCGCACCCGCACCCCCGTCGTCGGCGCCAGGGCCGCGTCGAAGCCGAACTCCTCGCCCTCCTCGATCTCCAGCGCGGAGAAGGCGAAGAGCGAGGGGTCGTCCGGGTCACAGGCAAAGACCCACTGGGGTCCCTCCGGGAGGCCGGAGAGCAAGAAGAAGCCGTCCCCGTCCGCCCGCGTCTCGTTGCGCGTGCGCGCCTCCTCGAAGGGCGAGCCGGCCCAGACCCGCGCACCCACCGCCGGGGTGCCGTCCAGCGCGATGGCGAAGCCCGCCACGATGCCCCCGTCGGGAATGGCAAAGCGGAAGGGCTGGGTCGAGTCCGCGGGCACGGGCCGCGCGATGCGCCCGCTGGCCGGGTGACCGGCCGCGGCGATGCGCACGCCCTGGTCCACGGGCGCCAGCCCCTCGATCCGGAAGCGCCCCTCCGCATCCGTGACCTTCTCGACCATCTTCGGCGCACACCACATGCCCTCCCCAAGCTTGCGCTGCTCCGCCGGCAGACTGCTGGCCGAGATGATCGCCGCGGGGACCGGCTCGCCGCGCAGGTCGACGACGCTGCCGAAGATCGTGCTGGCGGGCGCATCGAGGGTCACGCGTAACGTGCGCGCGCGGCCCGGCTCGAGCTGGACGGTGATCGTGTCGCTCCAGGCCAGGGACGGTGAGCGCGCGGAGAGCACCACGCCGCCGTCGAGGAACCACACCCGCACCAGGTCCGCCTGGGCCAGCGCCAGCTCGAGCCGCCCGCCGGGCGCGTCGCCCTTGTGCAGGAAGCGCCGACCCTGCCCGATCAGCTCGACCCAGGCATCCTCGACGGCGTTCCCGAGGGCATCCTCGACCAGGACCGTGAGCTGCACGACGTCCGCGGGCAGCGGGTCGGGAGCCGCCTCGGGCTGCGCTTCGAGGGTGGGCGCGACGGGCTCTGCGCCGCCCGCGGCCAGCGGCGTCGGGGCCTCGGACTCGCTCGCCAGCACGAGCAGCTCTTCCTCGAGCCCCGGGTCCCGTGGCTGCAGCGCGGCCACGGCAGGCTCCGGCGTCGCGGCGACCTCGCCGGGCCAGGACCACAGCGTCGCGGCCAGCCCCACCAGCAGGAGCGCGAACCAGGCGAGAGCGGCCCCGCCCGGCAGCGCCGAGAGCGCCGCCCGGCGCACTCCCTCCGCCTGCGCCCACTCGAGGGCTCGTTCACGCGGGACCCGCGCCGCCTGCAGCAGCATCCCGGCCCAGACCTCGCGCGAACCGGAGCGCTTGTCGAGGCGCTCGCGCAGCCGCGAGAGCCCGCGCCGCAGCTGGGTGCGCACGGTGTCCTCCGGACGTGCCAGACCCTCGGAGATCGAGCGAATCGTGCGCTCCTCGAGGAAGCGCGCCTCGATCACCTCGCGGTAGGGCGAGTCGAGCTGCGCGACCTCACCCAGGAGGAAGGCTGCGGTCGAGGCGCGCTCCACCTGTTCGTCGTCGTGGGCCTCGAAGCGTGCGCTGAAGACCTCGCCCTCCTCGCGCAGCAGGGCGCGACGCCGCTGCCGCGTCGCCTTGCGGCGCATCACGACGCGCATCCACTGGACCGGATGGCGCAGGGGCTCGGCATCGGCGCGCAGGGCCTCGACCCAGGCGTCCTGCACCAGGTCCTCCGCCGCGCAGCGCTCGAAGACCAGCTCGCGCGCGATGCGCTCGAGCCGCGGGGCCAGGCCGTGCAGCGCGGTCTCGTGCAGGGAACGATCTCGCATGGGCCCATGCTGCCACGATTCGGCGCATTTTTCCGGCTCGTCTGAACGGCCCCCGGGCGCCCGTGTCACTCCCTCCCCGAGAAGACCGAGGCGCAACGGCGACCTGGCCGCGAACGACGCGGGCCGCCGCTCCGAAGAGAGCGACGGCCGCGTCGAGGGTCTGTCCGTTGCGCTCCTACCAGCGCATCACGTTGCCGTTCGCGCCGCGGCCCGAGGTCTGGGTGCCGAGGTCCTGCGCCTCGAAGATCCAGGCCGAACCCGCGCGGCTCGTGCCGTCGCTGCCGGTGTCGTCCGGTGCGCCACCCAGCACGCGTCCGTTCGAGACGGCGACGCTCGCACCGAAGCGGCCGCCGTCCGCGATCTCGGGCGGCGACACGCGCTGCAGGCTGGACCAGCTCAGCCCCGCGGGCTGCAGCACGTGCACGGCGCCGCGCAGGGAGAGGCCCGATGCATGGGCACCGACGGCCATCCAGCCACCCTCGACCGCGACGGCGGAGCCAAAACGCTCGAAGGCCACGGGAGCCTCGGCAGCGAGGGTCGAGACCAGGAAGAAGTCGCCGATGCCGAGACGCCAGGCGTAGACCTGCCCGGCGCTGGTCTGGCCGCCGAAGGTCGCGTCCGGGGCACCGACGAAGAGGTCGTTTCCGTCCCACTCGAGCGAAGCGCCGAAGTGCTCGCCGTCGGCGCCAAGGCCGCTGATCAGGTTGAGCAGGTTGAACTGACCCGTGCTGCCGCGCAGGAAGCCGTAGACCGCTCCGTTGTCCTGGCCGCCCTGATCGGCGTTCGGGTCGCCGACCAGAAGCCGGTTCTCGGCGATGGCGACCGCCACTCCGAAGGCGTTCCCCTGGCTCGTGTCCTGGGGCTCGACCTCGTCGAGGAAGACCCAGCCGCCGTCGGCCGGATCGAACCCGAAGACGCTCGCCTCGCCCGACAGACTGCCGGGCCCCGGCTCGCCCACGGCCACGAGCAGCGTGCTGTCCGCGTCCACGTTCCAGCCGAACCAGCCGTTCGTGCGCGGCGTGGGAGCATCGAGGACCTCCGCCACGACGTAACCCGCGAGGCTCTCGAAGAAGACGTACGCAGCACCGGTGTCGACGGCAGCGCCGTCCTTGCGCGGCGCGCCGATGGCGGCCATGCGTGCGTCAGGGGAGAGGGCCACGGAGTGCCCGAAGCGGTCGCCGGCCGCCGCGTCGGGGGCGTACAGGCGCTGGCTGCGGTACCAGCAATCGCCGTCGCGGCGGTACAGGAAGACGGCCCCCGCGTCGTCGCCCAGGGTATCGTCGCCGGGCACCCCGACCAGGGCCACGTCAGCGCGGACCGCGACGGAGGTACCGGCGAAGTCGACGCGCCCCAGGTCCGCAGCGGGCAGGCGCGGGGCTTCGCAGCCGTCCTGGCAGTCGTCGCCGTCGAGCTCCCAGATCAGGACGCCGCCCTCGTCGGCCTGCGCGGCGTCGTAGCGCGGGTAGCCGCCGAGCACCTCGGTGCCCCCCAGGGCGACGCTGTTCCCCAGGACGCCGATCAGACCCTCTCCCCCGCCGAAGGCGTCGAGCTGCGCGGCCTCGCTCCAGCCCGACGAGAAGCCGCGGCTGAAGACGTGGATCTTGCCGTTGTCGTCGTCGAACAGGCCGCGCGGCGCGCCCACGGCCAGGCGACCGCTGTAGACGGTCTCGAAGACGGCGATCGAGCTGCCGAAGTCGGCGCCCGCGACCGGGATGGCGGGCAGGAAGGTCTGGCCCAGGACGTAGATCGGCGGGTCCGGTTCCTGCTGGGGCTGCTCGCTGAAGCGGCGCACGGCGCCGGCGCCGAAGAAGCCGCCCACGCGCTCCTGGGGCGAGCCGACCCAGGCGATGGGCGTGCCGCTGAAGGTCAGGGCGACCGAGCCGCCGAAGAACGAGCCCCCGGGGAGGT
>JAJFFA010000722.1 GCA_021776885.1 Planctomycetota bacterium | reverse complement strand
GCCCGAGCAGCCGCTCATGTCGGAGATGATCGGCAGGAAGACGGCCAGGGCGATCACGGCCTCGAGGGTCGCCTGGTGGTAGGCGATCACGCTGGCCGCGAGCACGTTCAGGCCGATGTTGACCGAGAGCCAGGAGAGCCGGCGGCGTGAGCGCAGGAAGAGCGGCATGCTGCGCAGTTCCTCGCCACCGACGATGCCCTGGGAGGCGCGGTACTCCTCGCCGCTGCGCTCGGCCATGGCGCTCTCCACCGCGCGCCGCCGCAGCACGCCGACGAGCATGCCCGCGCCGTCCACGACGGGAACGCCGAAGAAGCGGTTCTCCTCGAAGAAGGCCACCAGCTCGTCGAGGGGGTCATCCAGGCGCACGGACTCGGGGTCGCGCACCATCAGCTCCTCGACCCGTGTGTGGCGCCGCGCGAAGAGCATGTCGCGCAGGGGCAGGACCCCCACCAGGCGTCCTGCGTCGTGCACGAAGAGGTACTGGACGTCGTAGGAGCGGTAGGTGTCGGCCTCGGCGTGCAGGTGGTCGACCACCGAGCCGACGGTCTCGTCCACGGAGAAGCG
Source organism: Planctomycetota bacterium (assembly GCA_021776885.1). Taxonomy (GTDB): domain Bacteria; phylum Planctomycetota; class UBA1135; order UBA1135; genus JAJFFA01. Next base: position 6,202 of record JAJFFA010000722.1, on the reverse strand, counting down.
CGCGTACTCGCGGATCATCAGGCCGCCGGCGGTGTTCTCCGGGTAGCTGGCCAGCTCGCGCAGCTCCTGGGCCTCCTCCGGCTCCATGCGCGCGAGGATGGCCTCGGCCTCCGCCAGCTCGATCTCGTTGAAGAGGTCCGCGCGGTCGTCGCTGGGCAGCTCCTCGAGGATGCGCGCCGCGCGGGCCGGGTGGATGCTCTCCAGGGCGTCCCCGGCCTGGACCTCGGGGATGTGCTCGAGCACGTCCGCCGCGTCCCCCGGCTTCAACAGGATCAGGAGCTGCGCGCGCTCCTCGTCCTTGAGTTGCGACACGATGTGCACCGTGTCGAGGGGCTCGAGGCCCTCCATGAAGCGGCGAACGGGGCGCCCTTCCCCCGCGTGGAGCAGCGCGGAAAGCTGCTCGAGCGGAGGCAGCTCGGGGATTTGCACCGTTTCGTCCTGCATGGAGCGCGGAGCTTAGCAGGCGCCGGGCTCAGCGCAGCTCTTCGACCTCGACGGGTTGCCCGCGCCCGGCCACGGTCAGGCGCCAGACGTGGCGCTGGGGGAAGGCCTCCAGGAGGGCCCGGTTTCCCTCCTCGCCCATGTCCCGGGCCCAGATGACCCGGGCCGCGTCGATGTCGGCGCGGTTGAAGATCCAGGCGTCCTCGGGCGCGTGGCCCGGGGCGTAGGTGACCAGGACCAGGTGCTCGCCGGGCTGCTCCTCGAAGCGGCGCTCGAAGCGGTTGCGGCGCGTCGCCTGGCTGGCGGCCACGCCATCGGTGGCGCGCTTCAGGCCCAGGCCCGCGGCGACGACCAGGGCCACCAGCAGCAGCGCGTAGAACTTGCGCCCCACTCCACCCGGGTGGCGCCGTCCGGCGCGCGCGCGCCGCAGCCCCTCGACCAGGAAGGCCAGGGTCGGACCGGCGGCCGGTGCCGAGTAGTGCGGCAGGACGCTGAAGGAGAGCATCCCGTTGATCAGGATCAGCACGATCGGCACGGCCAGGAAGCGCATCCACCCCCGGCGCAGGATCGCGGGCACGTAGAGCAGCAGCACGGCGAGCACCGGCCCCACGAAGAAGATCCAGTTGGCGAGCTTCTTCAGGGAGAGGGTCAGGTACGAGCGCAGGTCGTGGTAGCGCTCGGAGAAGGCCAGCTCGTAGCCCCCGTAGAACGCCCGCAGGGAGGCGTGTCGCCAGTCCCGGTCGGGGGCGGGCTCCTGCCAGACCAGGGTGCGGAAGACGCAGTACTGGCGGTAGTGCGTGATCCACGGCAGCTCCAGGGGATCTCCGCTGACCGCCTGGTTGTAGGCCCCCATGGCCAGCAGCCCTGAGCCGAGGACCAGAAGCACCGGCAGCACCAGGCGCCGCAGCAGGATCGCCCAGCCCGGGGAGCGCGCCGACAGCATCCAGACGAGGAGGTAGACGGCGGCGGGTAGGCCGACGATCAGGCCCTCGAGCGGGCGCGAGTTGGCCAGCACGAGCAGCCCCAGGGCCAGCAGCACGCTGCTGCTGACCTGTGGCCGAGCGACGCTGCGTGCCAGGGCGCCGAAGAGCAGCGCTCCGCCCGTCGCGGCGACGGCGCCGCCCCAGTAGGACTGACTCCAGTAGGCCTGGGTGCCCCCCGGGTAGGGCTCGCCCTGCAGCACGTACAGCGCCACCGCCAGCAGCCCGCCGACCAGGGCCCAGCGTGGCGGCATCCACGCGAGCAGCATCCAGACCAGGGCACCGACCAGCAGGGCCACGCTGATCCAGACCCCCAGGATGGGATGCCAGAGGACCTGCCCCAGGGCCAGGAACAGGGCCTGGGCCGGCGGGTACTTCGACTGGTAACTCGGCGTGTGGAACTGGTGTACGGACTCGAAGTGCACCCAGAACGGATGGGTCGCGTTGGTCGCGCGGCCGGCCGCAAAGGTGTCCGCGGAGAGCAGGTAGCCCCACTCGTCGTGCGCCACCGGTCCCGGCGGCCCCGCGACCAGGGTCGGGAGGGCGGCCAGTACGAAGGCCAGCAGCGCGGGCAGGCCCACACACAGCCACGGTCGCGCGGCGAGGCGTCGCAGGAGGCTGCGACGCGTCTCGTCGCGCAGGGCGGGCTGGCTCATGCTTGCGGGTCCGTGTCGTGGCCGACATCCGGGCCCGACCCGCGCAACCTAGCGCTGCCGCGGGCCCGACGCGAGGACCCAACCCGCGTGCGCGTCAGTCCACGTGGGAGCCCAGCTCCAGGGCCTCGCCCGCGCCCACGTCGTAGAGCCCCGCGCCGACCTCGGGCCGCGCCGGCGTGAGGCACACGTTGCGGTAGACCAGCTCCTCGAACCCGCGCGGCCGCTCGGACCAGCCCTGCTCGCGGCGGAAGGTGATCTCGAGGGTATCGGAGGCCGTGCGCGGCAGGGCCCGCACCTCGACCAGGCGGAAGGGCTGTCCGCTGCTGGTGAAGAGCGGTGCGCACAGCACGAATCCGGCGTCGAGGGGCACGTCGGAGGCCCCCTCGGGCCTACGCTCGCCGCCCTGCGCCCGGGGCCCGTCCATCAGGAAGCGGTAGGCGTGGCGCCCCTGCTCCTCGACCACGAGCGCGACGACGGTGCCCGGGTTCTCGGGCGCGCACTCGAGGCTGGCCGCGCGCGCCTCGAGCAGGCGCGCGCCCGGGGCCAGGACCTCGTCGAGGGAGAGGCTGCGCCAGGCGCGGGCCCCGTCCCGCACGGACTGCACGCTCAGGCTGCGCTGGCCCTCGAGGGCCACCCGCGGGGACAGCTCGGCGAGGTCCGGGGTCGACGGCGTCGATTGCAAGAACGGGACGCACAGGAGCAAGGCGAGGAGGTGCTTCATGCTTCCCAGCCTACGCCCGGGCCGCCCCGCGTGTTGGCGACCCGCTGCCTGCGGCGCGATCTGATCCCCTCCTTACGTTCGCTACGCCCGGAGCCCCCTACCATCGGGACGTGCCCGACCCCACAGCCGAACCGACGGACCTCGCCGCGCCCTCCCTCCCCGCCCACGATGCGCCCCCGCGCTGGAGCCTCGCGCGGCGCATGGCCTTTCGCTTCGCCCTGCTCTACTTCGTCCTCTACTCCCTGCCCTTCCCCTTCCTCAACCTGTGGACCCTGTTCACCCAGAGCCTCGACCTGCTCGAGCTCGAGCCCTGGCCCTGGATGCGGCCGGTGACGGAGTTCTTCTACGGCGCGGCGGGGGATCAGCAGTCCGTCGGCTGGTGGACGGGCCTGTGCCAGGAGGCGTCGACCTGGCTCGGCGCGCGCTTCGGCGTCGAGGTCCTGCACCAGCGCACGGGCAGCGGCGACACGGCCCACGACCTGTTCAAGCTCCTGGCCGGAGCCCTCGTTGCCGCGGCCGGGACCCTGCTCTGGTCGCTGCTCTTCCGGCGCACGCCGCACCACCGGCGCCTGGCGCCCTGGCTGCACCTCTCGGCGCGCTGGTACGTCGCCTTCGCGATGCTCGGCTACGGCATGATCAAGTTCTATGCCGGCCAGTTTCGATACCCGCACCTGGGCCGCCTGATGACACCGGTCGGCGAGCTGTCGCCCATGGGCCTGGTCTGGACCTTCATGGGCTTCTCGAAGCCCTACGAGATCTGGGTGGGCTTCGGCGAGTGCCTGGCCGGCCTGCTGCTCCTGTCGCGTCGCACGTCGGTCCTGGGCTGCCTCGTCGCCGTGGCCGTGATGGGCAACGTGGTCATGCTCAACTGGCTCTACGACGTGCCGGTGAAGCTCTACTCGAGCCACCTGCTCGCGATCGCCGCCGTGCTGCTGCTGCCCGACCTGGGCCGTCTGTGGCGCATGTTCGTGGCCAACAAGAGCGTCCCCCCGGCCCGCATCGCCCTGATCCGCGCGGCCTGGTTGCGCAGCGTCCTGGTCGCCTTCGGCTTCCTCTGGATCGGCGTCCACCTCTACACCAGCCACACGAGATCGATGGAGATGAAGCAGCGCCTCGAGCAGCAGCGCTCCGAGCTGTACGGCGTCTGGGAGGTCCGGGAACACGTCCTCGACGGCGAGCCCCTGGCGCCCGGACAGCCCGGGCGCTGGAAGCTCTTCGCCATCGAGGCAGGCCCGCGCGGCTGGGTGCGCACCGAAGCGGGCGAGGAGCTCTACTTCTCCCTCGAGGAGAAGCTGGACGACGGGGAGCTGGTCGTGACCCTGCCCACCTCGGGCGAGACGACCTTCGCCTTCGAACGGGGCACGCTGGAGGTCGAGATCAAGGACCCCGCCCCGCGCAGCATGGCGGACTACCAGCGGCGCGTCAGCGTCGAGCGCCCGGCCCTGTACCTGTTCGGCGTCGTCGACGAGCACGACGTCGAGCTGCACCTGGTGCACAAGGTCTTCGAGCTGGAGCGCGGCTTCCACATGCTGCAGGAGCTGCCCTACAACCGCTGAGCCGCGGCCGCCCTCAGCGCTCGACCCAGCGCCGGGTCACCCGGGACACGAGGTCGACCGTCAGGACCAGCAGCCCCGCGACCCCGACCAGGAAGAGCAGCTCGTCGTAGCGTTGACGCGCCCGCGCCTCCTGCACGGCCGCGCCCAGGGAGACGATGCCGAGCATGCCCAGCACCGTGGCTTCGCGCACGCAGGTCTCGAAGCGGTAGAAGAAGTACGCGAGGTAGCGGCCGAGGGCGGCGGGCACGACTCCGAAGAGCACCAGAGCCGGGCGGCGCGCGCCGGCGATGCGCAGGGCAGCCAGGGGCGCGGGGTCCAGGTTCTCGACGGTCTCCGCACCCAGGCGCCCGAGGATGCCGGCGTTGTGCAGGGCCAGGGCCAGGACCGCGGGCCAGGCGTTCGAGCCCAGGAGGCCGAGCAACAGGAAGGCGAGGACGTACTCGGGCAGGGCCCGGGCGAGCACGCTGCAGAGGCGCACGGACGCCGCGACGAAGGCGCGTCCGCGCAGCACTTCGCCGCGCCCGCCTGCGGAGACGAAGGGCTCGCGCCAGGCCAGGACGCGCGAGCCGAGGAGTGCGAGCAGGGCTCCGAGGGCTGCGGCGAGGACGATCGCACTGCTCGCGATCCAGAGCGTGGCCAGCGCGCCCTCGCGCCCCCCGCCGGCCCACAGGCCGGAGACCCAGTCCCAGGCCGTGGCGAAGCGGAAGGGCCCCTCGCGCAGGGGGTAGGGAAGGGCGTCGCGCTCGAGGAAGCGCCGCAGGTTGCCCAGCCGCTCCGCACGCACGAGCTCGAGCAGGCCGTCGCCCACCGACCAGCACGCGCCCAGCCCGAGGGCGGCACAGGCGAGCAGCGTCACGCGCAACAGCGCGCTGCGCGGCCGCGCGCGGTAGAGCCCGGCGATCACTTCTTGCCTCGGGTTCACGCCAGGAACCTCCGGCGCAGGGCCGCGCCCAGGAGCTCCAGCAGCAGCACCATCAAGATCAGGGCGTACAGGTAGGACCACACCTCGCGGTAGCGGCTCACCTCGAAGGCCGCGCGCAGGTGGTAGCCGCGGGTCGGGAAGCCGAAGAAGCCGAGCACCGCCGAGGTGCGCAGGGCGCACTCGAAGCGGTAGAAGGTGTAGGCCGCCATGTCGGGCAAGGCCGTGGGCAGGCTGCCCCAGGCAAAGACGGCGAGGGGGCCGGCGCCGACGCTGCGCACGCCCCGGGTGGCCTTCTGGCTGGCCTCGTCGAGCAGCTCGGAGAAGACCTTGGCCAGGGTGCCGCTGAGGGGGATGGCGAGGGCCAGGACCCCCGTCGCCGGACTGACGCCCAGCGCCGCGAGGAGCACAGCGGCCCACAGCAGCTCGTGCACGGAGCGCAGCATCCCGATCCAGAGCCGCAAGAGCCCGCGCACGAGCCGCGCCGTGCACCGGCGCAGCCCGGCCGAGGGCATGCGCATGGGATCGGCTGCCCACACGCTGGAGGAGGCCAGGCAGCCGAGGACCAGCCCCGGGAGCAGGGCCAGGGAGAGGGCGGCAGCCGCATAGAGAACGGTCTGCCACAGGGCCCCCGCGAGGCGCGACAGGAACGACGGCACGCTACCGGAGGGGCGCGCCACCTCGTAGTCGAGGGCCGGGGTCAGGGCGGCGGCGAAGAAGTCCCGGGCGATGCGCAGCCCACCCTCCCGCGGCAGGAGACCGCGCGCATCGAGGCCGAGGCGGTACGCGGCGCTGGCGCCGAGCAGGGCCAGCCCGAGGACCAGCACGCCACGACGACCCAGGGGAGAGCGCCCGAAGAGGTCAGGCACGGGGCGTGCCTTCGAGCTCGTACAGCCGAGAGAAGTCGGCGGCGTCGAAGGCACGCCCCG